>JBOFSL010000331.1:0-2735 GCA_051651525.1 Culicoidibacterales bacterium
GGGTGTCAAATTAGGAGTTATTCAAACTATCAACCAAAGTTGGAGCGAAATCAATCTCTATTCACATACGAGGTTTGATTTGGAGATGGAATATGTCCAAGAAAGCGCGATGATTGAGATTACCCCAGACGATGTGAAATTGAATGAAACAGCAACTTTTGTTTGGTCAATTGAGTAAATTTCAAAAAAGAAAAGAGGAAAAAAATATGAAACGTCAAATGTACAATCCACAAACAGGGCACACAAGTGAAGTTAAAGAGGGCTTTAGTTGGACAACTTTATTTTTCGGGCTTTTTGTCCCATTGTTACGCGGTGATTTAAAGTGGGCAGCAATTATGTTCGTACTTGCAGCGATTACCTTGGGTCTAAGTTGGTTAGCTGTCCCATTTTTTTACAACAAGAAATATATTCAAGACAAGCTTGCCAAAGGCTATGTCTTAAAATGATGAAAAACACGATTCCCATTTGAGAATCGTGTTTTTTTGTACTTATTTTTTTGTCATTTTGTTAGTAATGTAAACAAGAAACTGATCAATATAAATGAAAAAGCGATTTTCACGGAGTTGACTTTTTGGTTGCAAAGCTAGCGCGCATTCAATACCAAGCAATAAAGCATAAGCGGTAAAGTAGAGCCAAGTAATTAATGCAATCACAGCGGCTAATCCACCATAAAGTTGTGAATATCGTTGGGTAATATTAGTGACATAGAATGAAAATCCAAGGCTGATGACAATCCAAAATAAAGTGCTAAATAACGCAGCGAGAAAATTGTGGCGCCAACTAAAATGGTGATTTGGGAGGATATGGTAAATAATAGTTAAACTTGATGTGAAGAGTAACAGTGGAATAATGACACGAATTAATTGAAAAATGACTTCGAGTTCAGTGAGAAAAGGCAAGAAAGTAACCAAAAATTGCCACAAGTAGACATCGATAACAAAGAAGAACAACGTAACAATAATCGCAGTCATAATCATCAGCGTACTCACAAAAGAAGTCAAATATTGGCGAATGTAAGTTCGCGACTCTTTGAGGCCGTACAGTCGATTCATCGCATGAAGTAAGGGAATCATTCCGGTAGCAATTGAAATAATTGCGATAAAGGTTAAGGGAGAAACTAGCCCACCAGCTTGAGTTGTTGTTTGAAAGGCAATATCAGCAAGTAAACTTAACGTTTCTGGTGGAAGAAATTGTCCGAAAAGGTTTAAGAGTATGCTCGAATCTAGATTAAGTTCGCCAAGCAAGATAACTAAGACGATGAAAAAAGGAAAGAGCGCTAAAATTAAAGTATAAGCAATTTGTGCACTCAGAAGGCCGAGTTGATCACTACCAATTTTTTGAAAAAAATGACGAAAAGTATGCATATCAAGAATTGCTCCGTTCTGAAAAGGTTATTAATCTCATTATACGTGAGATAGTTGTGAATCACAAGCCAAAGGCAGTTGACGGTCGGATAGTGGCTAGCAAAGGACTAATTTACAAAATAAGCAGAAACTTTAGGAATCTAAGTGTTTTTTTGTTGTATAATCATTTAATGTTTTGTCAGTGCTTTAACAAAGAGATTAGAATTTTTTTAAAAAAATAGTTGACAACGGGTGATTTTGGGGAGCGTTAGGTGCTAATAGTCGGGAAATGGCAAAGGATAACAAAAAAAAATCAGAAAACGGGAAATAGTTTAGATAAAATCGCGAACAAAGCGGAGCTAGTTAAAAACTGAAAGGCAAATGAATTAAAAACTGGAAAATTGAATATTTCCACGAAATTGACAGTAAATTCATGAAAAGTATAATAAGGAATGATAATCTTAAAGTTTCTATAAAGAAATTATGATTGCGGAGGGAAAAATAATGTCAAATCAAAAAAGAAATTTAAATTGGACAAATGTCGCCTTAATGGGCTTTGTGATGGTCTGGGGATTCGGAAATGTTGTCAATAACTTTGCGACTCAAGGACTTTCAGTTGTCTTTTCATGGGTACTATTAATTGCGTTATACTTTGTACCATATGCCTTGATGGTTGGAGAATTAGGATCGGCATTTAAAGATTCACAAGGTGGTGTTTCTTCTTGGATTCGTTCAACATCAACTCCATTTTTAGCATTTATCGCTGGGTGGACGTATTGGGTTGTTCATGTGCCGTATTTAGCTCAAAAACCACAAGCGTTATTAGTTGCTTTTTCGTGGGCAATTAGTCCAACAGGTGAATTTGCGAGTATGATTCAAGCATTAAGTCCAATGATTTTACAAACAATAGTTTTAGTGGTTTTCTTAGTCTTATTATATATTTCAACAAAAGGCGTGAAAATTCTTAAAGTGATTGGGAGTATTGCTGGATCATCGATGTTTATCATGTCATTACTGTTTATCGTTTTAGGAATCGCTGCTCCAGCAATTACTGGACAAACGGCAACACCAGATATTACGTTACAGTCATTTATTCCAAAATTTGACTTTGCTTATTTAACAACATTATCAATGCTTGTCTTTGCTGTTGGTGGTGCTGAGAAAATTGCACCGTATGTCAATAATACAAAAAATCCAAGTAAAAACTTCCCGCGTGGAATGTTAGCATTAGCGGGAATGGTTGCGATTTGTGCGTTACTTGGTTCAGTTGCGATGGGGATGATGTTCAATGCGAATGATATTCCAGCCGATCTAATGATGAATGGCCACTATTATGCTTTCAAATTACTCGGTGAACATTATGGACTTGGGAATTTATTTGTTGTTATTTAT
>JBOFSL010000332.1:0-7222 GCA_051651525.1 Culicoidibacterales bacterium
AAGGCGGCGTCTTATTTTGCGAGCTCTCAAAAGCGGTAATTGTTGATACAATCGAACAATGGTCAGAAGAGTTTGGTTTAAATTGGTTATGTAAGAAATTTGGAATTGCGAAGTCATCTTATTACAGTCGTATTGAGACACGTAATGCGAAACGTGATGAACAAGAAAAACTTGATTTTCACGTATATGAAACATACCATAAACCATCAAAAAATAAGATAAGCGGCACAGATGGATACCGCATGATTTACAATGAGCTACTTGATCAGAACATATTTAAACGAGACGAGCTGAATGCACACCACGTCCTTTTAGCCATGCGTCGATTAGGAATACGTTCGATTACTCAAAAGCGTAAAACGAAACCTAATCCGGGAGAATATTGCGAATCTTTCCCTGATTTAGTTGAAGGAAAATTCATTCGAAAATCACCGAATACAGTGTGGTTTACAGACTTTACCTACGTTCGTGTCGGTAGTGTGTTCTACTATATTTGTGTCATTATGGATGGGTGTGATGGCGATATAATTGCCATGCAGGTAAGTAAACATATCGATGCAAATTTGGCGTGTGACACATTGAGACAAGCTATGGCGAAAGCTAAGCCAACTCAAACGGTGATACTCCACTCTGACCAAGGAAGCCAGTATCGTTCAAAGAAATTTACAACGTTGTGTAAGCAGAAAAATATTCAACAGAGTATGTCAAGAGCGGGCACGCCTACGGATAATGCGAGCATGGAATCTTTCATAGGTAAAATGAAAAATGAGCGTTTGAAGCATGTTGAAATCAATTCACTTATTCAACTCGATCATGAAGCAAGAATATTTTGCACGTATCATAACAATGAAAAACTTCACTCAAGGCATGGTTATATGACATTGAAAGAAGTAAAACAACGTCGTTTAGAACGAGCTGGATAATTTCGAAAAAATTCTCTCCTAAAGTGGTACAAAAGACTTGACCACGTCATATACAATATTATTTAAATCTCTAGGGGGTCATGAAAATGAAGAAGATATTCTCAAAACGACTATTATTTTTTTATGCAGTTTTATTACCAATTGCTGCATTCCAAAACCCATTTCAAGCGTTGATGTTTAAGCAAATTTTTGATTTGTTTGAAACGAGAGCAGTTGAAACAATTCCGCAACTCGTGATTGTCACAGTTGGAGGAATGTTATTGATTTCAATAGCAATTATTCTGTTTAATATGATTGTTGAGCGCTTTTTAGCCGATATTATGATTACTAAAAAGCGTCAAGTTTTCCAAAGTGTACTCAACAGTGACGGCTTATTGGAAGAAAAAAATACGACTACGTATTTATCAACGTTATTAAACGATATGAAAGTTGTTCGTTCGAATTACTATGAGGCTATCTTCCGGATTATCCTCAATAGTGTTATTTTTACGATTTCGTTGTTACTTGTTATTTGGCTCGATGTCACAATGGGATTACTCATTGTTGCTGTATTTATCATTCCGATGATTTTGCCACAAGCGATTCAAAAAGTTATTAGTAAGTATTCACAACGTTGGAGCGAAGCAAGTGAGCTATATACGCAGAAAATTCGTGATGCTTTTAGTGGGATTGATACGATTCGGGGATACCGTTTAGAGCAACAAATCGAACGGGATGTTGATGTCTATAACCAACGAGTTGAACGGTCATTTTCTTTTTTGAATATGTGGCGCCGAGCAACTGATAGTACGGTTGGTTTTGTCGCTATCGGTGGCTTTATCTTAGTCAATCTTTATGGAATTGTTGAAGCGATTAACGGGAATATGACTTTAGGAACGGTGTTGGCGGTTTTACAACTTTCGAATAGTGTCTTAAATCCGGCATTAGAAATTTTAGAAGATTACAACCAAATGACGGCAGCAAAACAATTAAAAGTCAAAGTTGATGAAATTGTTTCAACTCCAACTACGCTCGAAACAGTTAGCCAAAAACCATTTACATTTACAAATTCATTATGTTTACAAAACATTTCTTGTACACTAGGTGAAAAACAAGTGTTAAAAGTAATTGATTTGACAATTAAAAAGGGT
Source organism: Culicoidibacterales bacterium (assembly GCA_051651525.1). Taxonomy (GTDB): domain Bacteria; phylum Bacillota_I; class Bacilli_A; order Culicoidibacterales; family ZOR0006; genus ZOR0006. The sequence continues at coordinate 2,054 of JBOFSL010000332.1, forward strand.
GAAAAAGTCTTAATTACCGGACCGTCAGGATCAGGAAAAACAACGTTGCTCAAGCTATTGCAAAAACGGATTACTGATTTTGAAGGTGAGATTTTATATGACGGTCAAAATTTACAGCATCACGAGACTGCGCATTACTTACAAGCAGTCGCAATGATTAATCAGAAGCCATTCATTTTCGATGAAACATTACATTACAATTTGACATTTGGTGAAGCGTATGCCGAGACAACGCTTATTGAAGCGTACACAAAAGCTGGACTAGGTGATGTTGTTGCTGAAAAAGGAATTGATTATTTAGTTGGAGAAGATGGCAAAAATCTTTCGGGTGGACAGCGTCAACGCTTAGAGATTGCACGAGCTTTTTTACGGCAGCAACAACTATTATTTATGGATGAAGCGACATCAGCACTAGATCATGATACCGCCCAAGCGATTGCGCAAGCAACATTAGCTGATGCAGAGCTAACTGTGATTGAAGTTGCTCATCATGTACCAAAAGCGCAATTATCACTGTATGATAAAATTGTTGTCTTAACTGAAGGGGCAATTTTCGAAGTTGGAAGTTATGAGCAGTTGTTGAAACAGCCACATTCATATTTACGGACGTTTGGTTAAGAAAAGCATTGACAAGTTATAAATGACTGCGTAAAGTGAAAGTAATTTCAAGATAAGAGAGTGAAGAACGATGAAACTAGCAATTATTGGTGATATTCATGCGAACGCACCAGCACTACAAGCAGTATTAACCGATATTAGCAAACGAAACGTTGATGCGATTATTTGTACAGGTGATATAGTTGGTTATTTACCATATCCAAATGAAGTCATCGACTTATTAAAGCAAGCACATGTCCTTTGTGTTCAAGGAAATCATGATGCCAAATATGGGAAATTACCGGCGAAAGCTGAAGTAGATGAAGTGACACTACAAGCAAAAGCCTCATTTATCTGGACGCAACAAACGTTGACAGCATTAAATCATGCGTATTTAGCTAATTTGCCAACACAACTCGTGCTCGAGTTTGCGAATCAGCGACTACAAGTTGTCCATGGAAGTCACCGCACAAATACAGAATATGTCTTTGCGGATGATGAACAATTAGCAACGATTGCAGCTGAAATTGATGCGACAATTTTCATCAGTGGTCATACGCATCTTGCTTACGCAAAAGTTGTCGCCGATGTGTTATTTATCAATCCTGGTTCAGTTGGGAAGCCAAAATTACCAGGTGCAATCGCAAGCTATGCGCTTTGTGAAATTTCTACAGTAGCACCAAATGTTGAATTGGTTGAAGTTGCATATGATCAAACTGATTTAGTAACGGCAATTACTAAATCAAAAGGAATTGATTGTCAGCTAACGACGTTATTTCAGTAATCTCAAAAAGACCACGTAGTTGCCGAAGTACCGTGGTCTTTTTTTTTGATTTTCAACTCCGCTTCACAGATAATTCAATTGAATGTGGTATGCTAAATTTGAGTAAATAAAGGAGTGGAGCGAAGATGGTATCATTTTTATTTGGATATTTAGTTGTAATGAATATTATTGGTTTTGGGATGATGTGGTTAGATAAAGAAAAAGCAAAACGTGATCGATGGCGGATTCCGGAAGCAACATTACATAGTACAGCTTGGCTTGGAGCAGCGCCACTCATGCTTGTGGCTCGGCAAAAATTGCGTCATAAAAGTCGAAAATGGCAATTTGGTGTCAGTTTCATACTTGCAACATGCGTGTGGATTGGTCTTATTATGGCAATCGTTTTCTTTTTTTAATGTTGAAAAACTGGTATAATAAAAGCGGAAGTAAAATGAGGGGAGGCCATAAAAATGGCATATTTATTTGTTGGGGATAGTTTGGTTGCGGGGTACCCACATCAACATTCTTTTGTGAATGAAGTTGAGCGACAGTTGGGGAGAACGTGCCAACTTGCGGGTATTCCCGGTCAAACAACTACGGAATTATTAATTAAATTTCCACAATTATTGGCACAGTATCTTCCAGAAGCAGTCGTTGTGTTAATTGGGACTAATGATATTGCGCAACATATTCATTACGATTTTTATGAATCACAAATCCAACGATTTGTTGAATTAGCTAAAGAAGCAAATATTGAGTTGTACTTTTCGGAAGTACCATATTTTGAAGCTGTTAATCAACCATTTTTTGCACAATTAAATTTAGAAATACTCAATCGTGGTGTTGTCCAAGCGAATATTCGCTTACACCGAATTGCTAGTAAAGCAGGAGTGCCAGTCATTCCGTTATCACGACATTTAACGGAATACAAACAAAATCACGGACTAGATTTTTTGACAACAGATGGTGTGCATTATGCGAGGAAATACGCGGATGTCTATGCACAAATTTTCGCCCGTAAATTAGAAGATTACTATCGAGGGGACAACAAGCAAGAAATTCGCGAACGAATGATTGCTCGGCGAAAAACGCTCGAAGTAAGTGAAGCGATGAATCTTTCATCACAAATTTGTCAGCGGGTTCGCGAATTGCCATGCTGGCAAGAAGCGAAAGTCATTGGGCTATATGCACCAATTCAAAATGAAGTGAATGCAATGTTATTGATGCAAGATCCAACAAAAGACTTTGCATTTCCAAAAATTATAGGTGATGGATTAATGCGATTTCACGAAGGTGATGGTGATTTAGCTATCGGTCAAAACGGTATTTTAGAGCCAATTAACACGAAACAAGTGTATCCTGATTTGATTATTGTCCCAATTGTTGCCTTTGATCATGAAAATGATCGTCTTGGTTTCGGAAAAGGGTACTATGATCGTTATTTACAACGCTTTCCAGTTCCAACAATTGGTTTAGCGTTTAATTTTCAAAAAGTTGACGATGTTCCAAAACAAAAACAAGATATTCCATTAGATTATATTGTGACCCAAACACACATATATGAACACCCGGAACGGGGGAATCCGAGTAAATAACTTGCCACAAAGCTAATTTTCATGTAAAGTAAAACTATCATCGTATAATAGCAAGGATATGGCTTGCGAGTTTCTACCTGCTGACCAAATTTCAGCAGACTACGATGCTAGCTTTGGTATTTTTTTGTCGAGTTAGCAAGTACGGAAACGAAAATAACTGTCGATGGCAGTTATTTTTTTTATATGGTTATGATGAAGGAAAAGATCAATAAGGACGGTACAAAGATGAAGACAGATTTACAAATTGCTCAAGCAAATGAAATGGCAGATATTCGTGAAATTGCCCGAAAAATCGGATTAGGTGAAGCAGACCTAGAATTATATGGAAAATATAAAGCGAAAATTAGCCAACATGTGATGGAATCAGTTCAAACGCAGCCGGATGGAAAGCTTGTGTTAGTCACGGCGATTAATCCAACACCAGCAGGTGAAGGGAAATCAACAGTCACAATTGGTCTTGCCCAAGCGTTACAACAACTGAATCAAAAAGCAATTGTAGCTTTACGCGAACCGTCACTTGGACCAGTTATGGGGATGAAAGGTGGAGCTGCTGGAGGTGGTCACGCTCAAGTAGTACCAATGGAAGACTTAAATCTGCACTTTACTGGTGATATGCATGCGATTACAACTGCAAATAATATGATCAGTGCATTCATCGATAATCATATATTCCAAGGGAATGAATTAGCAATTGATCGTGTCGTATGGCGTCGTTGCGTCGACTTAAATGACCGTTCATTACGTGAGATTGAAATTAATAAAAGTCGCTTAACACAAGATTATCAACGTCAAGACGGTTTTGATATTACTGTTGCTTCAGAAATTATGGCTGTCCTTTGTTTAGCGGAAGATCTTGATGATTTACGTGAGCGCATTGGGAAAATTGTTGTCGCGTATACAGCAACAAAGCAACCAATCACAGTCCAAAATTTAGCAATTGAAGGTGCAGTCACGTTAATTTTACGTGACGCGTTATTACCAAACTTAGTCCAAACTTTAGAAAAAACGCCAGCGATTGTTCATGGTGGACCGTTTGCCAATATTGCTCACGGATGTAACTCAGTGCAGGCGACAAAATTAGCTTTAAAACTCGGTGATTATGCGATTACTGAAGCAGGCTTTGGAGCTGACCTTGGAGCTGAGAAATTTATGGATATTAAGTGTCGTATGGCAAATTTAAAACCGGATGCAACTGTTATTGTTGCGACAATTCGTGCTTTGAAAATGCATGGTGGTGTTGAAAAAACAAACTTAACTGTAGAAAACGTCTCGGCGTTAGAACAAGGTTTAGTTAACTTAGAAAAACATGTTGAAAATATGCAACAATTTGGTGTGCCATTTGTTGTCGCAATTAATAAGTTTATTACGGATACTGATGCTGAAGTTGCTACTTTACAAAATTGGGCTGAAGCGAAGCATTACCCAATTGCTTTATGTGAAGTGTGGGAACATGGTGGTCAAGGTGGAATTGCTTTAGCTGAAAAAGTCATCGAAATTTGTGAAACTCAAATTAGTAATTACGCGCCACTGTATGATTTAGAGTTATCAATTACTGAGAAAATTACAGCGATTGCGACGAAAATTTATGGAGCAGCGAATGTTGAGTTTACGCCTGAAGCACAAACACAAATGGATGATTTCACGGCAAATGGTTGGGATCACTTACCAATTTGTATGGCGAAGACACAATATTCATTCTCAGATAATCCACAATTATTAGGACGTCCAACTGACTTCACGCTAACAATTCGCGAATTACGTGCGAGCGTTGGAGCTGGGTTTATCGTCGCTTTAACTGGTGCTGTCTTAACGATGCCGGGTTTACCAAAACAACCAGCAATGTTACAAATGGATGTTGCAGCGAATGGCAAAGCTATCGGTCTCTTTTAAGGAAAAGCGTCTGTTTAAAAAAATGTGAATGAATTGAATACTATTTCAATCACGATGTACTGCGTATACTTTCAAGTAGATATAAAATAATACCTATAAACCAGAGCGATAAAAAGTCGAGGTTTATAGGTATTTTTATTGATAATCCAAATTTAGCCGTGCGCAATCACTGTATGAAGCGGCGGAATTGAAAAAGTCGATGGTTGTAAGATAGCCATCGGCTGTTGTTTCATGATAAAAGTAAGGATGTTGACTAGTGTTTGGTAATTGAAAAAGCTGTTGTTGAATGAACAACATAGTCAGTGGACAATTGTAAGAGAAAGT
>JBOFSL010000333.1:0-2632 GCA_051651525.1 Culicoidibacterales bacterium
AAGTCGATTTCACCTAAAAGATATGATATAATAAAAAGCTAACACGTATTTTCAAAAGAGGAGGAGAAACGATGTCAGTAATTCAACGAATGAGCGAACAATTAGCGAATAAAATTGCTGCTGGAGAAGTCATTGAACGCCCAGCTAGTGTTGTCAAAGAGCTTGTCGAAAATGCTATCGATGCGAAGGCGACGGGAATTGAAATTATTTTAGAACAAGCAGGTACACAACTTATTCAAGTGAGTGATAATGGCGGTGGAATGGAGTATGAAGATGCCTTGCATGCCTTTGAACGTCACGCAACAAGTAAATTACATGATGAATATGAACTCTTTCAAATTCAAACCCTCGGCTTCAGGGGAGAAGCATTACCGTCAATTGCTTCGATTGCGAAAGTGACATTACAGACATCAACTGGGGCAACAGGTACACAAGTTGTGATCCATGGTGGAAAACTCCAAACACATGAACCAGCAGCGGCTAAAAAAGGGACGCTGATTCGTGTTGAACAACTTTTTTATAATACACCAGCACGATTAAAATATTTAAAAACGGCGACAACCGAAGTCAATCATGTCCTAGATTATGTGACGAAAACAGCATTGGCGCAGCCTCATTTACGGATTCGTCTCCAACATAATGGCAAGGTTATTTTCCAAAGCCCAGGCAATGGTGATTTGCGCCAAGTGTTAGCAACGGTATATTCGCTCGCAATTGCCAAAACAGCGGTCGCATTCAAAGGTGAAACTCCAGATGTTAGTATTTCAGGTTACGCAGCGTTACCAGAACATCAAAAAACGAATCGGAATGCGATGACGCTGGCAATTAATGGTCGCGTGATTAAAAATTACGCGATTCAACGTGCAATTATTGAAGCCTATTACACGATGATTCCCGATAGTCGGTTTCCAGTTGTCGTATTAAATATTACAATGGATCCGCGATTGCTTGATGTCAACGTCCACCCTGCCAAATTGGAAGTCCGCTTAAGTCAAGAGTCCCAATTGCAGCAACTCGTGAAAGCAACAATTCGTGAAAGTTTACAGCAACAAGCGTTAATTCCAACAATTCAACAAAAAGAAAATTGTGAAAAACAAGGTACAACGCAAGGCCAAATTTGGCAAACAAACAAACCAACAAAGCTGCAAGTCCAACAAGCCATTCAAGCGTATTTACCACCACAATTGGACAAAACACCATTAGCGGTTAATCTGGATGAATCAGCGTCAGAAGTGATCACAGAGACGAGTCAACAGGAGGAAGTGAATCAGATAGAAGGAGAACAAGTCAGAATTACGCGACCAAAGTTTGAACATTTCCAAGCATTTCCCTTAGTTGGCAAGCGCCAGATTTTAGAAATCGTGAGCCAACCGTGGCATCAAGGAGCAGTCCAATTAGACTTAACACCAGAAGAAGTCGTGCGTGAATTTCCAACGATGCAAGTCATTGGACAGTTATTTGGTACATACATTCTCGCCCAAGGTGAAGCCATGTTTTATTTGATTGATCAACACGCGGCGCAAGAACGAATTAAATACGAACAATTTATTCAAGCATTGCGTGAAAAAACGATTCAAACACAAACATTATTGCTCCCGTTTACGTTTGAAGTTTCAGCGCCAGATTTTCAGTTTGTCGGTGCACATTTACCAAAATTAGCGAAAGTTGGCGTCATAGCTGAACCGTTTGGAGTCCAGTCATTTATCATTCGAGCGTTACCGACGTTTATTCCAAATGGGCAAGAAAACGAGTATATCGAAGCCATGTTTGAACTGATTTTACAACAACGTCGGATTGATGTTGTGAAATTGCAAGAAGCAGCGGCAATTATGCAAAGCTGTAAAAAATCAATCAAAGCAAACCATGCATTATCAGTTGGGGAAATGCAAGCGTTGATTGAACAGTTAACACACTGTCAACAACCGTATAATTGTCCGCATGGGCGGCCAGTTGTCGTACAACATCGTCAGTATGAAATTGAAAAATGGTTTAAACGAGTGATGTAAGGAGGATTTTATGGAAAAATTACAAGTTGTCGTCGTCGTTGGACCAACGGCGAGCGGAAAAAGTCAACTCGCAATTGAAATTGCGAAACAATTCAATGGTGAGGTCATTAGTGGCGATTCAATGCAAATTTATCAAGGCATGGATATTGGGACTGCCAAAGTAACTGTTGCTGACATGGCAGGGATTCCGCATCATTTGATTGATATTTGTGATCCGAGTGAGAATTATTCAGTCGCACAATTTCAACATGATGTGCGCGCATTAATTTTGGATATTCAATCGCGAGGGAAGTTACCGATTATTGCGGGTGGAACAGGTTTGTATATTCAAGCAGTATTAATGGACTATCATTTTGAACAAGTCCGGGATACTCGTGTTCGTGAACAATTAGAGCGAGACCACCAGCAGACCGATAATCAAACACTGCACAGCTTATTAGCCGTAGCAGACCCACAGACAGCACAAGAAATTCACCCAAATAATCGCCAACGTGTGTTCCGTGCATTAGAAATGGTACAAACAGGTCAAAAGAAAAGTGAAGTGCAACAAGCACAAACATTGTTATATGATGCAAAAATCATCGGACTTGATGTGCCTCGTGAGCTGTTGAATGCACGGATCAATA
>JBOFSL010000334.1:0-1132 GCA_051651525.1 Culicoidibacterales bacterium
TGATGAAAAAAAGTAAGCAGATTGAAGCGAACAATCGCGCAGTCATGAATTATATGAAGAGCTTTGTAACAATTCAAACGACAGTTTCTGAAAGTTTAGATGCGAAAAGTGAAGAAGTTGTTGAATATATCCAACTCAAAAATCAATTATTAGTGAAGCAATTGATGAACACGGCGAATGGTCGTAATATTAAAAGCCAAGTGCAAAAAAAGCGAATGATTCCATCGTTACGTCAATTGCTCGCAGTATTTGCAGACGATATTTTAACAACAATTCCTTGTTGGTTAATGACACCAGAAACAGTCGCTGACATTATGCCATTAACGCACCATTTATTTGACATTGTTATTTTTGATGAAGCATCACAAATTTTAGTAGAATCAACAATTCCGACACTGTATCGTGGGAAGAAAATTGTGATTGTTGGTGATGATAAGCAGTTACCACCAAGTGATTTGTTTATGAAACGTGGTGAAGATGACGAGGATGAAAGCGATGAACTTGCCGATGCTGTTATGCAAGAAAAGAGTTTACTCGATATTGCCAAAATTCAGTATGCTGATACCCGTTTGAATTATCACTATCGTGCAGATCGTAGTGAATTGATTCAATTTTCAAATGCCGCGTATTATAATGGGAACCTTGATGTCAGCCCTGACGTTGAGTATGCAGCGAGTAAACGAGCAATTAAACGCTTCAAAGTTGAAAATGCGCGTTTTGAAAATACGGTCAATGAAGTAGAAGCCCAAGAAATTGTTAAACTTATTTCAGCAATTTTCCATGAGCGTAAACATGATGAAACAATTGGGATCATTGTGTTTAATGCGAAACAAAAAGAATTAGTCGAAGATTTACTTGAAGCGCACGCACAAAAAAATAGCCAATTCCAAAGTTTTTATAGTGCTGAAAGCACACGCACAAAAAATGGCGAAGATGTCAGTTTATTTATCAAAAATATTGAAAATGTTCAAGGTGATGAACGCGATATCATTATTATCGGAACAACATACGCAAAAAATCAACGTGGAACATTATCAACAAACTTTGGGACATTAACACATCAAGGTGGTGAAAATCGCTTGAATGTCGCGATTAGTCGTGCGAAAAAGAAAGTTTATGTGATGACGTCATT
>JBOFSL010000335.1:0-5121 GCA_051651525.1 Culicoidibacterales bacterium
GTATGATTAGAAATGTCCATTTGGATACCTTCTTTCGCAATGTTGTTCGAACACTTATTGTACGATAAGTTGGTATCCATATGGGCTTTTTTTGTACCCTTTTCTTACTAGTGCAATTTGATTATACAATTAAGCTTTAAAAATAGTATCCATTTTCTGCTTTATATCACTAATTACATCTATTCGCTCTACTTCTTTATCTAATACTCGCAATACAAAAAGGACTGATTCCTATTCACTATAGAAATCAGCCCTGAGCTTAAATTTTTATCCTATTTAAATCATTGAGGTCTTATGCTTGTTGAAAGCGTTCGAGTTGTTGCGCAAATGAGATCTGTTGTTCACTATCAATTGCTATTTCTAATTCGCTAAATAGTTTAGCTGCTCGCTCAGTCAATTCAAGTGTATCATCGACAGTCGTCACATAGCCTTTCAATTCTAAAAAGGCTAACAGTTTCATTTGTGCTTTTGGCGTCAAATAAACAACTTCAATCCGCTGAATATATTGCTGTAAATAGATCATTTGTTGTAATGTACTTTCTGTTGTCACATGTAAATAGACTAAGACAAGATATAAATATGCATTGTGGACAAGTTGTTTTTCATCACTTAAATCAGGCTCATCAACAACGACTTGCTGTTGAGAAAATTTTTCAAATGCACTCACTGCTTGCACGGCACGGATATCTTCTTCGACCGATGGCAATTGTTCAAGTTTACTAATCATTTCTGCTGCTTTCACAGTCGGTAAATGAATATAATTCCCTTCATATTCATCATACATAATTAAACCTGCTTGGGCATATGTTTCAAATAATTCAGTAACATTTTTGGTGAACACTAAATATTCACCAAAAATTTTCGTGACATATGTTTGAATTGCTTGTTGAACTTGTTCATCAGTTTCCAACTCAGCAGCGAAAATATCACCCATATAAATCTCAATAAAATATTGTGCGACTTGTTGACGTTCCATAAATTTTTGGAAATTTTCAGCCAACTCTGCTCGCAGTTGTTCCATTTGTTTTCTCATTTCACTCATAAATATGCTCCTTTATCTGTCCATTTCATTTTTAAAATAATTACAAATTTTTTGACAAACAGCTTCAATAAATTGTTGATCTTCGACTTGGAAGCGATTCGGAATTGGAGCATCAATATCAAGCACGCCAATAACTTGATCATGCACAACGAGTGGGACAACTAGCTCAGATTGACTCTTTGCATCACAAGCAATATGACCAGGAAATTGCTGGACATCAGCAACTCGCTGCGTCTGACGAGTGAGTACTGCCGTTCCGCACACACCTTTCCCATAAGCAATCCGTGTACACGCTGGTTGCCCTTGAAATGGCCCTATTATGAGTTGTGTTTGTGCTGCATTACTCAAATAAAAACCAACCCAATTGATGTCATCCATTACCGTATTTAAAACAGCACTAATATTGGCTAAGCGTGCGATTAAGTCTGATTCCCCCATCAACGTTCCCTCAACCATCAATAACGCTTGCTCGTATCGTTTTGTTTGTGATAGCTGTTTATCTATTCTTTGAAACATCCAACACCACTCCTTTTCACGTTTATTATAACATAAAACTTCCTTAAAAATGTTTGAATTTGTGGAAAACAATTGCCTTTCATATCTACTCGTTATATATTAAAAGTACGTTAATCACTGGAATTTAAATTTTTTTCGCTTCCGATGATAGCGCTAACAAAAAAGGAGTGGTTCAAGATGTTTAGTTATTCAAGTGATAAAATTAGAAATGTCATCTTACTAGGTCAAAGTGGGTTTGGAAAATCATATTTAAAAGAGGCAATGAGCTTTACAGCTCATATCGACTCAACTTTCGTGATACCTAAAGAACAAAGTGCGAGTACAAGTTTATCCTTATTTAGTATTCCGTGGCAAGACCATAAATATAACTTTATTGATACACCGGGGGCAAGTGATTTTTACGCCGAAACTAAGTCAGCATTTACGGCGATTGATAGTTCTATTATTGTTGTTGATGCGACTAGTGAATTACAACTAGGAACACACAAAGCGATTGAAATGACTGATGAACAAGGATTACCACGTTTCATTTTCGTGAATAAAATTGATGATGCCAGTGCGAATTTTTCACAATTACTACAAGATTTACGTGATACGTATGGAAAACGCATTGTGCCTTTCCATTTACCAATGGATCAGCCTAGTTTTACTGGTTACATCAATATTGCGAAAATGGTTGCGAGTGAATTTGACGCCAAAGCTCAAGCATGTCGTGAAATTTCAATTCCTGAAAGTTATTTAGCTGATGTTGCACCATTAAGGGAACTGTTGCTTGAATCAGTAGCTGAAACCGATCTTGAATTATTCGATCTCTTCTTAGGTGGTGAAACGCTCAGCGATGAGCAAGTCCAAAACGGTCTGCGCGCGGGTGTTCTTGATGGTTCACTTATTCCCGTGTTGTGCGGTTCAACGTTGCACAATATCGGTGTGCGTACATTGCTCAATATGATTTGGGATTATCTACCTGCTCCAAGTGATACACAAGTTGTAGACGATGCTACTGTCCCATTTAGTGGATTTGTCTTTAAAACAATTGTTGATCGCTTTATTGGGAAAATTTCATTCTTGCATGTGCGTTCTGGAGCTTTAACACCCGATACAACTATTACAAACATTACTCAAGCTACACCTGATAAAATCGGTAAATTTTATACCTACAATAAAAATGAGCTCGTTGAGCAAACATCTGCAGTTGCTGGCGATATCGTCGTGCTTGTGAAAGCTGCGACACTCAACACAAATGACACATTGAGTACTGATACTAACTATGCTGAATTCGAACCAATTGTCTTCCCAACAGCACAATTATTTGTGGCTATTCAACCCGAGAAACAAAATGATGATGAAAAATTATCTCAAGCACTGCAAAAACTTCAAGAAGAAGATCCAAGCATCCAGCTTGAACGTAATCTTGAAACCCATCAATTACTTGTCGGTCTGCAAGGTGAATTGCATTTCGATGCATTAACACAAAAGCTTAAAGAAAAATTTGGCGTTTCAATTACGACCGAACCATTAAAAATTGCCTATCGTGAAGCAATTACAAAAACTGTTGAAGTTCAAGGAAAACATAAAAAACAAAGTGGTGGACATGGTCAATATGGTGATGTGAAAATCCGCTTCTCACCTATTGATACTGAATTTGAATTTAGTGAAGAAATTGTCGGTGGTAGTGTTCCGAAAAACTATATCCCAGCTGTTGAAAAAGGATTACGTGAATCGTTAGTCAAAGGTGTCCTCGCCGGATTCCCCGTGACAAATTTAAAAGCTGTTCTTTTTGATGGTTCATATCATGATGTTGATTCATCTGAAATGGCATTTAAAACTGCTGCCCATATCGCATTTAAAGATGGTTTAACACAAGCAAATCCTGTTCTCCTTGAACCAGTTATGGATTTAACTATTTTCGTTCCAGAGCAATTTACGGGCGATATTATTGGTGATGTTACGCGCAAACGTGGTCGCGTCCTCGGTATCGATGTCCATAAACAAGGGAAACAACAAATTACTGCACAAATCCCTTATGCTGAACTTGTTCACTATGCAATTGAGTTAAAAGCGATAACTCAAGGTCAAGGTTTCTTCAAAATGGCATTTAATCACTACGCTCAAGTTCCACAAGCATTAAGTGACCAAATTATCTCAGCAATAAATTAAAAAAAACGTTAAGATTCGCGAATCTTAACGTTTTTTTTGCCAACTATCATTGTAAAAGCGAACACTTTTCCTTACAATACTATTAGCACCAAACTTTTGTGGAGGATATTATGCTCAAACGTTTATTTTTACTCATACTCATTACTTTTTTGAGTGTCACAGCCTGTTTTAGTTACGGCTTCTTAATCGGCACAAAAGAATTCCAAATCAATACAGAAACTATCTCGAATCCGGCAATTCCTAAAAGCCTACATTTAGAAAAAATTGCTGTTTTTAGTGATTTATATTTAGGGAATAACTATAATTTCGAACAATTTGCTGGAGCAATGGCAGCCTTAAACGCTCAAAGCCCTGCGATGATTTTTTTTCTCGGTGATATCGTAGCAATCGATAAATTTCCTGAGCTTGATCAAGCTCAACTGAAAGAAATTCTTTCTGCCCTGCAAGCACCTGCTGGCAAATTTTTCACATTAGGTGAACAAGATTTAGCAAATAAAGATGAAATTATTTCCTTATTTGAATCAGCTGGCTTTATTTATTTGACGCCAAATACAATTCATTCACTCTATTATCACACATTAGATCCAATTGAAGTTGCTGTATTTGATCCGCAAACTGATATTGCAACTATGCAGTCGAGTTTAGGCCAACTCAATCCCGATCGTTTTACTTTTTTGCTCCATCATTTCCCTGATTCATTTAATGTTACTAAACAATTTGCAGATGTTGAAATTCAACTATCTGGTCATTCATTAGGTGGACAAATTAATATTCCGGGACTGCGGAGCTTACTTGCACCGGCCCAAGGCCAAAAATTCCCCGTATCAAATGTGAACACTAGTGGCCAATCACTTTACGTCAATCGTGGACTTGGGAATCAATCAGATTTACCAATTCGCCTCTTTAATGCACCAAGCATCGATATTTATACACTCGAAAAAAATACGACACCTTCAGAGTAAGGTCTCGTATTTTTTTATTTACCTAAAGCTTTACTCCTTTTCAAATGTTAGAGCACCACTATTCAAACAATAGCGTAATTGTGTTGGCGCTGGTCCATCATTAAAAACATGGCCTAAATGCCCATGACAGCGTGCGCAATGTACTTCAGTTCGTGGATAGAAAATGTCAAAATCAATCGTATACTCTACTGCCTGTGGCTTGAGAGGGGCACTGAAACTTGGCCATCCTGTCCCTGAGTCATATTTTGCTTCACTTCCGAAGATTGGATAGACACAAGCTCCACAGCGGTACAATCCCTTTTCATGATTATCATAATACTCATTCGCAAAAGCTGGTTCTGTTCCGTGTTCAAATAAAATATGATATTGTTTCGCTTCGAGCAATTGCTTCCAATCTGCTTTTGTACGCGTTTCACTGGTTTGATAGTTTTGATATAGTCGTTC
>JBOFSL010000336.1:0-1905 GCA_051651525.1 Culicoidibacterales bacterium
TTGGTGAAACAGGCTTGATTTTTTTGGTTAATTTCCGTATAATTTAACTAGAAGCAATTGAATAGAACAAGCTGTTGATAAAAGAAGAGTAAAATGTGGATAGGCATGAAGAGAGAGTGTGGTTGGTGCAAACACTTAGCAAGAAACGATTGAAGACACTTTTGAAGGCTGTCAGAAATGACCGTGTTTCCGCGTTAAGGAATTGAGGAAAGTCAGGTTACTGATTTTTGAATAAGGGTGGTACCGCGAGCATTTCGTCCCTAGACGAATGCTGGCGTTTTTCTTTTGTCTACTTGTTGATTTTGGCAACTGTGCGTGCTACACTTGTCGCACGTGGCCGACTCAAAGGGGACAACGAAAGGAATGATGATTATGGTAACAATCACACATGACGAGAAAATGTTTAAAGCCTATGATGATGAAACAGGAATTGGTTCACTCTCATATTCAATTGAAGGTCAAACACTCAGTATTCACTCGATTTTCGTCCAACCACTGCATCGTGGTCAAGGAACAGCCGAAAAATTAACGTTAGCTGCCTTGGAATATACGCAAAGTCAACAGCTTTATTTACACCCAATTTGCCCATATGCTGTGAGCTATTTTGCCCAGCATCCAATTACGAATTTAATTTAAGTGAGGAATAGAACGATGAGTCGAACACATAATTGTAGTCAATTACGCCTAACAGAAGTTGGGACAACAGTAACATTAAAAGGATGGGTTGCTAAAGAACGGAACCTTGGAGGATTAATTTTCATCGATTTACGTGATCGCTTTGGTGTGACGCAAGTTGTGATTCACCCAGAACACCCACAATACGAATTAGCGAAATCAGTTCGTAGCGAATATGTGTTAAGTGTCACAGGACAAGTCATTGAACGTGAATCAAAAAACAAAAATATTGCAACTGGTGAAATCGAAGTCGCAGTCGAAACGTTACAAGTCATTAATAAGGCAAAAACAACGCCAATCATTATTGCTGATGAAACGGATGCGCTAGAAGACACGCGTTTAAAATACCGTTATTTAGATTTACGTCGCCCGATGATGCAACAAAAAATGATTACGCGTCATAAAGTTGTCCAATCAGTGCGTAACTTCTTAAATGATGCTGATTTTATCGACATTGAAACACCAACATTAACAAAATCAACACCGGAAGGTGCACGTGATTACCTCGTGCCAAGTCGTGTTAATGCTGGGCAATTTTATGCCTTACCGCAATCACCACAAATCTTCAAACAATTATTAATGATTTCAGGATTTGATCGTTATTACCAAATCGCGCGTTGCTACCGTGACGAAGATTTACGAGCTGACCGTCAACCAGAATTCACGCAAATTGACATGGAAATGAGCTTCATGAATGAAGAAGAAATTCGTTCAATTATGGAAGATATGTTAATCACAATGATGAAAGAAGTCAAAAATGTTGAAATTGCGAAACCATTCCCAGTAATGACACATGCAACTGCAATGGGTGAGTACGGAAGTGACAAACCAGATACACGCTTTGATATGAAACTTGTTGATTTAACAGCATTTGCGAAAACAATTGATTTCAAAGTCTTTACTCAAGCAACAGAAGTAAAAGCAATCGTTGCTAAAGGTGCAGCAAATAAGTACTCACGTAAAGATATTGACAAATTAACAGAATTTGCTGGGATTTACGGTGCAAAAGGTTTAGCTTGGTTAAAAGTTGCGAACGATGCGTTAGCAGGACCAATCGCGAAATTCTTCACGCCAGAACAAGCAGCTGAGTTATTAGCGAACGTTGATGCAAGTAATGATGACTTGATTTTATTCGTTGCGGATGAAACAAATGTTGTTGCTGATAGCCTTGGTGCATTACGTTTACGTTTAGCGAAAGAATTAGACTTAATTCCAGCCGATACGTATAAC
>JBOFSL010000337.1:0-6887 GCA_051651525.1 Culicoidibacterales bacterium
CTTCGCTATATTGTTCCTTATTACATCATATGTTGGATTACCTTTATAATCTTTCCTTTCTCGATCATGTATAGCTTTATTTCCATCAATACTAACAGTTACTTTAATATTATATTTATATATTAAATTCAATAATTCCTGATTATTTAAGTTAACACCATTTGTCTGCATTAAAAAATTAAAATTACTATATCTCTCACAAAAAAACTTTATCACCTCAATATTAAGTGTGGGTTCTCCACCAAAAAATGTAATAGTATTTACATCTTTTAATACACCTTCTATAAATTGCGCTATTTTATTTGCAGTATTTAGCGTCATTATTTTTCCTTTATCACCATAATCACCGTTTCCAGCGTAACAATAGCTACAACGCAAATTACATGCATGACTTACATTTATCTTCAGACCCTGTATTTTCTTATTAGGTAGCCTGCTAATTTTCCTATTTGACAAAAATTCTTCAATTTCATCAGAACTTATGTTATCATCATTATTTTCCAATGACATAAACCCCTTGTAAAATTCATCATTCAAATTATAAATATCTAATGTTCTTAAATCAAATAGTATTTTTTTCTCTTTATTTATATATATTCCATATGTATTCAAGTACATGTCAATTCCCTATCTTTCAAAAATAAGTAGGCTTTCGCCTACTTATTTTTTATCCACAATTATTCCCAATGCAAAGTTTACTTCGAGTTGGTATCTTATAATTTTTCTTTTCCATACAACGCCCTCCTTCCTAATTTTATATCACTTTGAATTAGAAAAAAATATCTTTAAGTTAAAATCAAGAAAATAATAAAAAGTTATTACGATGTTTTTTTATCCTTACTTAATTATAAAGAAACTTAAACTAGAAAAAAATAACAAAAATATAAAATTATCGTATAATATATGTTAACCTAAATATTATAAAAGTAACTATATAATAAAAACTATTAACCACCTCAAAAAAACTAAGAAAATCAGTATTCTTTTCTTTCGTTTCTTATTGATTAGATTGTGGGACCAAAAAACCTAGATGATAGTTTTAGCAATCATCTAGGTTTTTTCTGTCTTTCTTATTTTTGAGATAATTCATTACAAACGAATCAATCGATCACATTGTTTAGCTAAAATTTCATCATGGGTCACCATTACAAGTGTTGCTTTCGTTTGTTGTTGTAATTGTTGTAACAGCAAGAAAATAGTATCGCGATTCTGTTCATCTAAGTTTCCTGTTGGTTCATCCGCAAAAATCACTCGGGGTTTTTTCAATAATAATCTTGCAATCGCTATCCGCTGTTGTTCTCCACCACTTAATTGATGAATATATTTATGTGAAATTTTTGCTAATCCAACTTGAGCAAGTACCTCATCAATTGCCAACTGTTTCATTTTTCGGCTCATTTTCTGATAGCTCATGGCGATGAGCAAATTTGCTTTTACTGTCTCATCTTCGATGAGACCATAGTTTTGAAATAAATATCCAATCGTCTCGCGCTGCAGTTTTAAAATTTGCTTCCCCTTAGGATTCACAACTCCAGCTAGTTCTTGGGTTCCACTATCGATTGGCTCTAATAAACCCATAATATTCAGCAGTGTGCTCTTGCCTTTTCCACTTGCTCCGACAATTGCTACAAATTCATTTTCAGCAATTGTCAACGAATAATTTTCATACAACTTATTTTCTTTATATGCTTTAGAAATATTTTTTAACTGTATCATCGTTATTGTCCTCGTTTCAATAATTGAATAGCTCTCGTTTGTAATAAATGCCTTTGCACTCCAACCATCATGATTAAATCAATACCAATTAAGGTTACTACCCCTACTCCAACTACAGCGTGGCCATGTAAAAGTAGTCGGATACTGATACCACTCAAGCAACCAATGCTGATAAGTACAGCAATTATTTGCCAGTTTTTACGCCAGAAAGAATAGCCAAATAGCGTTTGAATCGCAAAACGATAGCGATATTTTTCATAATAACTTTGGCAGAAATGATAACTCATTAATAAATTCATCACCAATAGTAACCCAATTGTCAGTATCAGTGAAAATTGAGTTGTTACTAATTCTTGCGTATATGCTCCAACTTGATCGTATACCGATGTCACACTCGGAATGACTGATTGTAATTGTAGCTGTGATAAGAGTGGTGCTAACGTTTCATATTCCCCACCAGTTGGTAATTCAAGATACCAATTTTGTAAAACTTGTTGCATATTCATCAGATTTTGTCTCGGTTTATACACTTCAACAATTGGATCAATAACTTGAGCATTTTTCAATTGATATGTAAAATAGCTCGTTTGATTCGGTACGACAATTGCTTGAACTTCAGCAGCAATAAAATCATCAGCTCGTACTGACTCACCAAAATCTTCTAAAAAACTATTCACCAATTCAACTTCTTGAAAATAAAATTTCTCTTGATATGCTTGTTTTATAACTTCAAGCTCACTTTCAAGTGCTTCAGGTACTAAAATCGTCATAACTTTCGAATTTTGATCAATTTGATCAGCAACTTGATTTCCTTGCTTATCGGCAACTTGTTGCTGTGCTAAATAGTTAGTATCAGCGGTAATTTTTTTGCCATTTTCAGGATCTAAATGCGGTTTATTTGGTTGATGTGAATAATATTCATACCCGACTATATCACCAACAAAGGTAAAATTACTTGCATCAATGATAAAATTTGGTACTTCGATAGTTGTTTGTAATTGCTGTAATTGCTGATTTCGCGCATATTCTTTTTTGTAGCGTTGCTCATCATTTGAGCTAATTGTCTTCGCAAAATTTGGATGATAGAGGTTTTCAGCTTGCTCCCACACTTGCATTTGCGCTTGCATACTTTGTGTTTCTTGCATACTTTTCGCTGTTGCTAGTAATGACCCAAAAATCATAATTGCAAAAAGGCACTTCATCGCATATTGTGTGAATAAAAGCAAGCGATAATTTTTTCGACCATTAATTTTTTTAACAGTTACTTTCTTTTTAATATTTATTTTTAGTAAAATGCTCATTAAACTCAGCATGATTATCCCATTGCCGATTGCGACAGCCATAAATAATGATAGCCATCGGTAGAAATAACTACTGATACCAAACTGCAGTGCGTAATAGCTGCCACCTAGTAGCATCGCAAACAGACTCGAACTTGCAATAACGTTAAAATAGACGCCAATTTGTTGATATCCAATTCTTGACTTGCTCCATCCATGTGCTTGTTGAACAGTGAATTTCTTTTGATAACGAATAAAATACTGAACAAATGTAAAGCAGCTAATTAAATAGAGAAACAAAATACTACCTAATAAATATAAATTATCAATTCCAGGTTGGATTGGTACGCCTTGATACATCCGAATTGTTTCCACATTGACTGCTTCATCCGCTAATGTATTTAAAAAAGCACTCACTGCCGCCGGTTCTCCAGTTGCGATATACGAACCACTTATTTGCGACACTGGCAACTGACTAAAATCATAAATGATGATTGATTTATTTTGATCAATTCGCTCAATCGTCCCTACTTGTTGATCACTTCCTGTTTCATAATCAGCAACAAACTCCCCTTTTGTTTGTGGTAGTCTCCCATTTGTTAGCTTCGCGTCTTGTGCCAATTGATCTTCATTCGTATAAATAATCAGTGCTTCTAAACTTGGCACAACCATTTTTTTTATATTTACGCTGTTTTTTTCAGCTTCATTAAGCAACAGTTGTTGTGCTTGGCTATTATCTAATTGCGAGAAATCAAGTAATACTTGCCGACCGTCACGATACAGTAACGCGTTCATCATATCTCCTTGAAATGCTGGCACACTCCCAATCATTAGGATTAATAATTGTACAACCACAATTCCCCAAACTATTTTTTTCATCATATTCCCTACTTTCTAAACGAAAAGCTCATCATATAATCTGATGAGCTTTTTAAATCTATCTCCAATCATAATATGATTTATTTGTTCCTAAAAAACTCCATGATTGACTTGCTTTACTATAAATATTAGCAGATTTCCAATCGCCCTCACTTGTATATCCCATACCGTTGACAACTGACGCCTTTCCTTGCTTTGAATAGTGCTTGTATTCTGAAATTACTGAATTT
Source organism: Culicoidibacterales bacterium (assembly GCA_051651525.1). Lineage (GTDB taxonomy): Bacteria > Bacillota_I > Bacilli_A > Culicoidibacterales > ZOR0006 > ZOR0006. Next base: position 4,106 of record JBOFSL010000337.1, read on the forward strand.
TCACGTTTTCCACGAATCCAATAACCACCATCAACATTTCCCGATGTAACGGTATACGGAGTCGTTTCTGCAAATTCTATTTGTGCATAAGAGTTAAGAGGTATTGTAGTTAAGATTAAAAAGTAAATACTAAAACTTAAAATAATTTTATTCATTATTAATTACCTTCTTTCTACCACTAACTTAATGGTAATTAAATGGTAGCACAAACACAAAAAACCGTCAATCACATTACAATTTTTTATTTAAATGTTTTAAAAAATAAAAAAAGAAGTTCAGTTTTTTATCACTAAACTTCTTTTTGATTTTATCCAATCGAACCTTCCATTTCCATTTTCATCAATTGGTTCAATTCAACCGCGTATTCCATTGGTAATTCCCGTGCGAATGGTTCGATGAAGCCCATAACAATCATTTCTGTCGCTTTCTCTGCACTCAGTCCTCTGCTCATTAAATAGAATAATTGCTCTTCCGAAACCTTTGAAACTTTCGCCTCATGTTCAAGCGTTGATAAGCCATTTTTGATTTTATTGAATGGGATTGTGTCTGATTTCGAGATATCATCCATAATAATCGTATCACACTCAATATTTGACTTCGCACCAATTGCTTTTGGTCCATGATCAACAAGCCCACGATATGTGACATTCCCACCGTTACGTGCGATTGATTTGGAAATAATCGTTGAAGCCGTATTCCGACCAAGGTGAATCATTTTTGCACCAGCATCTTGATGTTGTCCTGCTCCCGCGACAGCAATCGAAATTGTTGTCCCTTTTGAATAGTCCCCTTTTAAGACTACGGCTGGGTATTTCATCGTCACTTTCGAACCGATGTTTCCATCAATCCATTCCATTGAAGCTGATTCTTCGCAAATCGCCCGTTTTGTCACAAGATTGTAGACATTATTCGACCAGTTTTGAATTGTCGTATACCGACAACGCCCACCTTTTTCAACATAAATTTCGACTACTGCACTATGCAATGAATCTGTTGAGTACGTTGGTGCTGTACAGCCTTCAACATAGTGAACATCTGCCCCTTCGTCAACAATAATCATTGTTCGTTCAAATTGCCCCATATTTTCCGAGTTAATCCGGAAATATGATTGTAATGGCTGCTCAAGTTTCACGCCTTTTGGTACATAGATAAATGATCCACCACTCCACACCGCCGTATTTAAGGCAGCAAATTTATTATCCGTATATGGAATTAATTTCGCAAAATACTTTTTGAACAACTCTGGATGTTCGCGTAAAGCAGTATCAGTATCGAGGAAAATCACACCTTTCTCTTCGAGCTCTTTATGAATACTATGATAAACGACTTCTGATTCGTACTGTGTTGAAACCCCCGCGAGAAATTTTTGCTCTGCTTCGGGAATTCCCAGTTTTTCAAATGTATCTTTAATTTCCGTTGGGACATCATCCCAGCTATTTTCGGCCCGATCTGATGGTTTGACATAGTAACGAATACTATCAAAATCAAGACTACTCAAATCAGCACCCCAATTTTGCATTGGAGATTTCACAAAGTGCTGATACGCCTTGACACGGAACTCGGTCATCCATGCTGGTTCCGCTTTAATTTGCGAAATTTCGCGAACAACCGCTTCATTTAACCCTTTATCAAGTTTTAAAATCCCGATATCACCATCATTAAATCCATATTTATAATCTTCACTTACTGGTACGTGTTCCATGTTTGATCACCTACTTTCTTTATTTTGCAACTACCGTTACACCTTCATCTTGTTCAACCTGTTCTTGTGAAATTGTTTGTTCAAACGCTTTCCACCCTAATGTGGCACATTTTATCCGTGGTGGTAACTTTGCGACACCTTGCAAACTAATTGCTTCATCTAATAGTTCTTCATCAATTCCTTGACCACTCACCATATTATAAAATGCTTGTTTTTTCATTTGGGCTTTTTCAACCGTTTCACCATTGACCAGTTGTGCCATCATTGAAGCTGACGCACAGCAAATTGAACAACCACTGCCATCGTGGTGAACTTCGGTAATCACACCATTTTCGACATGGGTTTGCACTTGCATATCATCACCACATGATGGGTTTTTTAAATGCACCGTCACAAATCCTGTTTTTTCAACTAAGCCTTTAAACCATGGCGTTTTATAGTGATCCATAATAATTTGGCGGAACATTTGTTCATCATAAGAATAAGACATCTAAAAAGTCACTCGCTTTCTTTGTTGCGGCAATAAATCGATCAATATCCGCTTTTGTATTATATACTTGTAAACTCATGCGCAACAGTGAACCTTGTGTCAATTCACTTAACATTGGTTGCGCACATAAATGACCTGCACGAATCGCAACACCTTCTAAATCATAGACCGTCACGGCATCATGCGAATGGACATCTTTTATATTAAATGCAATCGTCGCTGCTTCGTGATTATTTGGATTATATACTTCAACATGTGGCATTGTTGCAAGCTGTTGCATTGCATACGCTCGCAGCGATTCAATTTGCTGTTGGATTGCTTCATAACCTAACGATTGCAAGTAAGTAATTGCTGCACCAAGGCCAATCACTTCTGCTATCATTGGTGTCCCAGTTTCAAAGCGATATGGTGCCTCTTTATAGGTTGTTGATAATTGACACACTTGATCAATCATTGCACCACCATATTCAATCGGTTCCATATTCGCTAAACATGCCGCCTTCCCGTAAAGTACGCCAACCCCAGTTGGACCAAACATTTTATGACCGCTAAAGGCATAGAAATCACAATCAATTGTTTGGACGGAAACT
>JBOFSL010000338.1:0-2431 GCA_051651525.1 Culicoidibacterales bacterium
CTATTTTTTTAAGGAATGCAAGCTCCTTCTTTTTGTCGTACATCGGCATTTTAAAACGAGCAACCTTCAAAATCAAACAACAAAAAAAGAGCTGTATCACTCTTTGACTACTATTTGAAATAGTCATTGTGATACAGTCCCTTCATTTTGTTAATTTTAGTTTGAAAAGGCAAGGCGAACAACGTCACGTGCGATCACAACTTCTTCATCTGTTGGCATAACAACAACTTGAATTTTTGAAGTTGGCTCACTAATTACTGCTGCTTTTCCTAATGTTGCGACATTCACTTCATTATTCAATTCAACACCAAGCACTCCTAAGCGTTCACAAATCACACGACGAATTACGTTCGCATTTTCACCAATTCCCGCTGTAAATGCAATCGCATCACATCCATCAAGATCGATAACGTAAGCGGCAATTGTTTGGGCAATTCGCTTCGCGTATAAATCTAATGCAAGTTGCGCACGCGCATCTCCAGCCGCAACGGCACTAATAATATCACGAGCATCACTACTAATTCCTGAAACACCGGCAAATCCTGATTTTTTATTTAAATCATCAACAATTTCCGCTGCTGTTTTCCCAGTTTTTGCCATCATGTATGGAATAATCGCAGGATCAATGTCACCACTACGCGTTCCCATTGGAATTCCCGCTAATGGTGTGAATCCCATTGACGTATTAATTGATTTTCCATTTAACACAGCTGTCAATGAACCTCCGTTTCCAAGGTGACAAACAACAATTTTACAATCATCAGTTGATTTTCCAATAAATTTTGCTGTTTCGGCTGAAACATACATATGGCTTGTTCCGTGGAAACCATATTTACGAACTGCATATTCTGTATACCATTCATACGGCGTCGCGTACATGTATGCTTCTTCTGGCATTGTTTGGTGGAACGCTGTATCAAATACCGCTACTGATGGTACATTTGGTAGAACTGCTTCAAACCCCTTAATTCCTAAAATATGTGCTGGATTGTGCAACGGTGCAAGTGATGATAAATCAGCAATTTGTTGGACTTTCGTTGCATCTAAAATTGTTGAATCTTTGAAGATTTCACCACCGTGAACGATACGATGACCAATTCCTTTAATTTCAGCAAAATCACGAATAATTTTGTGTTTCAATAATAGTTCTAGTAATAAGTTTACTGCAACTGTATGGTCAGTAATTGGTAATTCAAGTACTTCTTTTTGACCTGAAAATTTAATCGTAAAAATCCCAGTGTCTAAACCGATACGCTCAGCAATTCCTGAACAGATAACTGTTTCGGCTGGCATTTTGAAAAGTTGAAATTTTAAAGATGAGCTCCCGGCATTAATTGATAAAATTTTCATAGTAATATCTCCCTTATTTCTTTTTCATTCAAGTTTTTAGTTTATTGCGCAAGTAATGTGAGTAAATCACGAACTGATTTCGCAAACTGCTGTTGATGTTGCGGATCTGGCAATTGAACAACAATTGGTTCGCATGTTTGCGATTGTGCTTTTGATGCTAAAATCAAGATCCCCTTAGCAAGATCATCAGCAACAAAAAAGGCATTTGGCAATTGGATATATGCTTGTAAGTGGAACTGTTCAAATAACGTTTGACGTAATGGTGCAAAGACCGCTTCATTTAACACGGCTTGTGGCACAATGATAAATAAATGTCCTTCATCACTTAACAGATTTGGTAACAACTCTGCATATTCTAGCGCAAGTTGTTGCCAATTTTTAGCAGCATTTTCCATATCAACATTTTGTAAAATCAAATCAAATCGTGTTGTCGTTTCATCTAATTCAACAGCAGTTACTTTTTGTGCTAACTTGCTCGCTGTTGCTTCGAAAATCGCTTGGAATAGTGGTTCAACTTCCATATACGAAAGTTTTAGTTGTGTCATTACTTCTAATAACGCCAAACTCAGCGAACCAATACCTGCATCGAGTTCTAACACTTCAGCCTCTTGATTTTTCAATACACTTTGGACAAGTGCCACAATCAGCAAAATAATTGCTTCTGGTAAAATTACATCGCTGCGGAAATTATCCATGCCTTTCATCGTTGCCATGCTTACTGCTTGACGTAAATGATGTAGCTGTGTTTGTGGTAATTGTGCAATTGCTGTTGGTAGTTGTACGATATACTGTCCGTCTTGGTCAATTGCTTGATCAAGTGCTGCAAAAATTGTTTCCATTGTTGTCATTTCCATCGCTCCTCTTGCATACCATTTCTATCATATCATAGAACGAATGCGCTTCCAAATTTGTGATTTTTTTAACTTTTAAAAGTTAAAAATAGAAATAAGCAAAAAGGTGTCTTATCAACACCTTTTTATTTTAAAATAACTCAGCGAATTCATCAGTTTCGATTTGGTCATAACGAACCATGACCGTAACTGTTTCATCGATACATTTTTGAACAAGTGGCTCCCACTCA
>JBOFSL010000339.1:0-1495 GCA_051651525.1 Culicoidibacterales bacterium
GGGAATCGTCACATTGCCTTACGTCCAGAAGGAACGGCAAGTACAGTTCGTGCCTATGTTGAAAATAAATTATACGGTGAAACTGATATTCAAAAGCTATACTATTTAGGACCAATGTTCCGCTATGAACGTGCCCAAAAAGGTCGTTTACGTCAGTTTAACCAATTTGGAGTTGAAGCATTAGGGAGCTTTGATCCTTTTGTTGATGCTGAAGTCATTGCCTTAGCAATGGAAATTTATGCAAAACTTGAATTGAATAATATTAAATTAGTGATTAACTCGTTAGGAGATTTAGAAAGTCGTTTAGCGCATCGTCAAGCACTAGTTGAACACTTCACGCCAGTCATTGGTGAGTTATGCCAAGATTGCCAAACGCGCTTAGCAAAAAATCCGTTACGAATTCTTGATTGTAAAGTTGATGAGAAACACTCAAGTATGCAAACAGCACCACAAATTTTAAACTACTTAAATACGGAATCAAAAGCATATTTCGACGCAGTTTTAGTAGCATTAGATGCCATGGCAATTCCCTATACAATTGATGCGAACCTTGTCCGTGGTTTAGATTACTATAACCACACAGCATTTGAAATTGTTTTAGATGATCCAAGCTTTGGGGCACAAACAACGTTATGTGGTGGTGGTCGCTACAATGGTCTTGTCGAACAACTCGGTGGACCGGCAACACCAGGAATTGGTTTTGGATTAGGCATTGAACGTCTTGTTTTAGCTTTAGAGCAACAAGCAATTACATTGCCGTTTACGGAAACAGTGGATGTCTATTTTATGGGACTAGGCCAAGATGCACGTATTACGAGTGTGGGCTTGATTCACCAATTACGTCAAGCAAGTGTCAGTGTCGAAACAGATTACCAAAATCGCGGCATGAAAGCAATGTTCAAAGCGGCTAACCGTGTTGCTGCCAAATTTGCTGTCATTTTAGGCGAAGAAGAATTAGCGCAAGGTATTTGCCAAGTCAAAAATCTTCAAGCTTCATCCCAAGAAACGGTGGAGTTATCAACACTCGTCGCTTATTTAGTCGACGCAAACAAATAAAAATTCAACCCAAAGTTACACATGCGAACTTTGGGTTTTTTTCAGCAAAAAAAGCTTGTCAATAAATAAAAAAGCTGATAATATATTTGTGAGAACGTTCCCACAAGAAATGAAGGTGGCAAAATGACAAATCAACCCCCAAAATCAATTGTTGAAATCGCACAACTAGCTGGTGTATCTAAAAGTACAGTTTCGCGCGTGCTGAATAATACCGGTTATGTGAGTGAACAATCACGGGAAAAAGTGTTAACAGTTGTGAGAGCAACGGGTTTCATGGTGAATGCCGCTGCTAAAACGTTAAAAACACAGCGACAGGATACGATTGCTGTGATTATTCCAAGGATTGAATCACAAGCCGTAGCACAGATGGTGAAAGGGATTAACCTTGAATTAGCTGAAACGAATACGAACATTGTCCTTGGGATTACCAACTTAGAAC
>JBOFSL010000340.1:0-2246 GCA_051651525.1 Culicoidibacterales bacterium
TCAGTTGATATCTTGTTGTGAGTGTCGTATAATTTTCTTGTAGTTTTTTTTCCATAACCAAAGTATACAGAAAAAGCGGTCGCAAGACCGCTTTTTTGTGTTTTATAATCTTTTAGTGGCTGATTCGTTTTGATACAGCACCTTTTATTATTGATTTAAACTTGAGAGCCAGTCGAGGAATGCCTCTACAACCAACTGTTGCTGGGCTTGTGCACTAATTGTTGCTTCACCATCATCAGCTTGTAGTCCGTAAAAACCAAATTGACCGTGGTTTCCACCTTCAATATTAATTTGAGTTGTTTGACTTGAGAATTTTGGAGTTGCTTCTTGGCGTGTGGGTTCATCAACAACTAAATCTTCAGTTGCCCAAATATTGAGCATTGGGAATGAAGTTTGTGAAAAATCTTCAGTCGGATATGAACCTAAGAAGAAGAGTCCATGAATATCAGGTGTTGCAGCTAAATCAGTGTGATCGACTTGATTGGCAGCAAAAGCACCACCGAGTGAGTGACCACCAAGCGCCCAACTTTGGACAGTCGGGAAGTTACTCATAATCTCTTGATACACATCAGCATTCGTTAAGGCTAAGTTAAATGGCATTTTAGGGATAACCACAGGGTGTCCTGCCGCCGCCAAATCACTAGCAATACCTGCATAAGCATAAGGGCTAACTAAAGCGCCGGGGTATAAAATGACACCTTGCGTTTTTTTATTTTCCTTTGGTAAAAAAACGAGCCATTGATCATTGTGAGTTGTTGAAAAGCTGACAGTTGCTTCATTGCGTACCAGTGCAGCTTGAGCTGATTCAGAAATCGTATTGTGTGTTTGTGACCATTGCCAAAAAGCACCAAGTCCCAAAGATAAAAAGAGCATAAAAGTTAAGAAAAGACCAAGAGCAATTTTTTGTTGTTTTGGACGTTCGTTAAATATTTTCCACATAGTAAATTCCTCGCTTTCAGCATTATCCTAGCGTAATTTTGGGAATTATGCAACAAAATTAGGAAAAAACTTAGTAAATTTTATAGTGTATCGTTGGGAATGAACTTGTATAATAACCTGTATTTTAAAAAAAGTGAGGGTCTAGTATGGAACGAATAAAACAAATTTTAGAGAAACAGTGGCGAATTACACCGATATGGGTGAAAATCTTTGCGTTTGTAGGTATTATTTGGTCGATGATCTATTTTATTTCCACATTTTTGATAATGACAGGCAGAGCCGAGTTAGTAATGGCAGCAACGGGATTTGAAGTCTATGTTCTAATTTTAAAAGGGTTAATCGGTGCACAATTTTTATTATTTATCGTTCATTTATTAATACTGATGAATCAACAAATCGGCCCGAACTTAGAATTACGCCAAAAATTGAATCAGGCACAAAAATATTTACGACGAATTCATCCGGTAGTTGGAATAACAACCTTAATTATGGTGCTCGCTCACGTCGTTTGGAATTTCAGTCGTTTTCTCAGTTTTGATTGGCCGTGGACAGTACAAATTATCACCGGAATAGCTGGAATTAGCTTAATTGTCCTTGTTGCTTTGAGTGGTGATGGAGCATTACTCGCACCAGTAAATCGGCGTAAAAAAGTGATTTTGGTACATACAATTTTAGCACTCGTCTTTTTAATTCCATTTTTGCTACATATTTAAAGTATTGATACGAAATTTTATATTCAATAAAGGGCAAATATGATACGATAGAGCGTGATATGAACAAGAGGAGAGAGAACATGGCAGAAAAACATGTATTTAGTACCGAAGTTGGTGGCAGAACACTAACAGTTGAAATCGGACAATTAGCAAAACAAGCAGACGGAGCAGTATTGGTTCGTTATGAAAATACGGTCGTACTTTCAACAGTCGTTGCAAGTAAAGATCCAAAAGATTTAGATTTCTTCCCATTAATGGTTGTTTACGATGAGCGTCAATATGCCGCTGGTAAGATTCCAGGGGGGTTTATTAAACGTGAAGGTCGCCCGAGTGAGAATGCAATTTTAGCCGGTCGCTTAATTGATCGTCCAATTCGTCCATTATTTGCGGAAGGATTCCGTAATGATGTCCAAATCGTCAATACAGTTATGAGTGCTGATATCGATAATTCACCAGAAATGGCAGCAATGTTCGGTTCATCATTGGCGTTAACAGTTTCGGATATTCCATTTGAAGGTCCAATCGCTGGTGTTAAAGTTGGGATGATTGATGATAAATTTATTGTCAATCCAACACGTGAGCAAATGGAAGCAA
>JBOFSL010000341.1:0-1031 GCA_051651525.1 Culicoidibacterales bacterium
TAAATTATATGAAAAAGTTTCAATCATTTGCGATGGTAATACAATAACATCTGGTTGGATTATTTCAAGTTTTGATTGCAAATCAAATGACGTATAACTTCCGTGATAATCATAATTTTGAACGGTATTGAGTGATTCAACTTCAATTCTTCCTAATATATGCCATTCACATCCTGGTATCGATTTCTGAACTAATTCAGCAACGATTTCGCCACCTTTTGCAACATTCATCGCTCCTAAAAACAACACTTTTAAAACATTTTCTTGTTTTTTAATACCTTGAATTTTTTGTATATCTGTTCCATGTGGAATTACATAAGTTTTTTGTTTTATATCCCATTTTTCGCGATAAATATTTTCAACCGTTTGGTCTGGAAAAATAATTATATCCAGTAAATTTAATTTCTGAATTGTTTCATTTGAAACCTGATACTCTTGATTGTAATAATAACTTCCACAAGCATATGATAAATCATGCATTGTATGTATTAATTTACACCGTGTTTTCTCCTTGAGTAATTCTATCATCAACAGTGTTATTGGTTGTTGGAAATGGAAATGAACTAATTCTACCTTACATATATTTACAATGAGTAATAGTATCCGACTTAACTCATCTCTCTTATTAATTGTGAAATCGTTTTTTATTTCTAAACTACATCGATAATTTTCAAATAACTCACCTGCTTTTGTAAATCGACAGACAGTCAAACTTTGATCATAATTATTAATTTGAAGATAATAATTTTTTTCCCAATACATTTTGTGCAATCCAGCTAAGTGTCGTTCCAATCCATTTTGCGGATGCGTAATAAAATTCTTATCACTTTCAAATGGATAAGAATCATAACTCATTATTTGTAAAATCGCCATAGTATCCCCCTAAAAAAAAGCCTCTCGGCTTTTTTTAATATTTCATATTATTGAATTCATCTTGTTGTGTTTGTTGTTCTAAACTATTTTCAATAATATCATTTTCTTCTTCTATTGTATATGTAGCTCGATAAGGAATTCCATAATATTCTACTACA
>JBOFSL010000342.1:0-3545 GCA_051651525.1 Culicoidibacterales bacterium
TCTGTGTGAGCTGCCCCTAATTGGATAGGAACGATAATTGGTTTTTCATTCATAAAAAAATACCTCCTTCAATTTCGTACCTTTATCGTACTCAATTTTGGGAAGCATTTATAGACGGTCAGATGTTACTTGCTTACTATATAAAAAAGCTCACAGCCTTGGTATGACGTGCTAAACTAAGTTGTACCAGGAGTGAAGAGTTAGTATAATAAGGTAGCAACTACACTGGAGGAACAACAATGGCATGATATGATAAAGAAACATGTATTCAATGCAGTTATCTGGGCGAACGATGAAAAGTATTACGAATGAGTGATATTTCGCATGGACAAGTAGCTCATATTCAAAATTAATCTCGTAAAATCCTTGGTTCTGATTCACCTCAAGAACGTTTACAACAAAAATTAGAATTACTTGTTTAATCAATAATGTGTTGGTTTTCAAAAACTCGTGCAATTTGATATTGCAATTGAGGTAAAATAAATATATAAAAAGGAGATGGAGAAAATGGCTTCAATTCATGATGTAGCAAAGTTAGCTGGCGTATCGGTATCATCGGTATCAAAAGCATTTAATGAATATAGTGATATTAGTGAAAAAACTAAATTTAAAATTATGGAGGCTGCAAAAGAGTTGAATTATGCTCCAAATATGATTGCAAAAAATCTCTCACAAAAAAAAACGAAAATAATTGCCTTTTTATTTTCCAATTTTGAAGATGTAAATAGTCAGGACGGTGTTGCATTCCGTCTTATGCAAGGTGCATTTGTTCAAATTGCGAAAGAAGAATATGAACTTGTTGTTTTTACGACAACACAAGCACTACAACAATCTCGATCATACTATCAATTTTGTCGAGAACGAAATGTTGCTGGTGTGATTATTCATGGAGTAAGAACAACGGATCACTATTTACAAGAAATTATTAATAGTGATATTCCATGTCTTATTATAGATACACGGTTAGTTGGGGAAAAAGTTTCAAGTTTAGGAATCGATAATATTGAAGCAGCCAAAACTTTAGTTGAGAGCTTGATTGCAAAAGGTCATAAAGAAATTGGATTAATTGGTGGGAATCATTTTGCCGTTGTTACTGAAGAGCGAGAACTTGGATACCAACAGGCACTGAAAGCAGCGAAGTTACCAATTCGCCCTGAAGCAATGATGATTGCTAACTTCTCAGAACAAGAAGCATATCAATTAGCGGAACGCTATTTAAAAGTTAATCCACAAATAACAGCAGTTTTTTGTATGAGTGATTTGATGGCAATTGGGTTTATGCAACGTTGCCAAGAATTAGGTGTGAAAATACCTCAGGATCTCTCAATTGTTGGATTTGATGATATTGATTTAGCGCGGTATGTAACTCCGAAGTTGACAACAATCAACCAAAACTTTCATGATTTTGGAAGCGAAGCGTGTAAAATGTTAATTGAATTGATTGAAACATCAAAAAAAGGAAGCCATAAATTTTTAATGTATAAACTTGTTGACAGAGGAAGTGTTAATGTAGTAAAATCATAAATGTAAAGAAAACGTTTTCTAAATAAGTAATAATTAACCCAAGCAGGTTTTTTATTATTTTTACGAATTACTAAAACGTTTTCGTATTAAATTATAAAATAGTGGATAAGGATTGGAATGAAAGAGCGAAAGGTTTTATGGATAATAAAACCTTTCTAAAAACGCTTTCACTAAAACGTTTTCTAAACTATGAAAAGGGAAAAAAGGAGTAAAAAATTTATGATGAATTATACACGAGGAATTGGTGAATTTGAAAATTGGATTGTTTCAGAAACAGAATTTTCAACAAAATATTTAGGGAAATGCGAAGCAATCATGTGCTTAGGGAATGGCTACATGGGAATGCGTTCAGCAACTGAAGAAACATACGTTGGTGAAGTTCGTGATACATTTGTTGCTGGAACGTTCAATAAATTTGACGAGAATGAAGTAACAGAATTACCTAATGTGGCAGATGTAATCGATTTAACAATTAAAGTTGACGGTGCACGCTTCTCACTTGAATTTGGTTTAGTGAAAGAATATGTGCGTGAGTTAAATGTTAAAACTGCACAATTAACACGTTCGTTCATCTGGACGTCACCTGCAGGGAAAGCAATTCGTTTTGAATTCAACCGTTTCATCTCATTAGCAAATAAACACTTAATTGCGAACACAATGACAGTGACACCATTAACAGCTGATATCGACTTCGAAGTTTTATCAGGAATTAATGCGCAAATATCAAATACGGGTGCGCAACACTTTAGTGAAGGTGAAAAACGTTTTTATGACAAAAAATTTGTTCAATTAGTCCAAACAACAACTGAATCAAAGATTGATGTTGTTGTGACGACATGCCATAACATTACAGTTGATGGTGTGAAAGTTGAGCAAGGACGTATGGATATGGATCGCCGTAAAGTATGGTTAACATATGCAGCAACTGTTCCAGCTGGGAAAACATTCCAGTTTGAAAAATTATCAACAATTCACACAAGCCGTGATTTAACAAATACAACAACAAATTTAGCTGACTTAACGCAAGTTGCTTTAAGTGACTTACAAGCAGCTGAAGCGGCAGGAATGGAAAAATTACTCGCTGAGCATGTGCAAGCGTGGAATACGCAAGTGTGGGAACAATCAACAATTATGATTGATGCACCAGGAACACTTGATCAATTAGCAATTCGCTTTGCTCAGTATCACTTAGCAGTGATGACACCAGCTCACGATTCACGCATGGGAATCGGTGCTAAAGGCTTAAGTGGCGAAGGTTACAAAGGACATTCATTCTGGGATACAGAAGTCTTCATCTTGCCATATTTCATCTATACAAATCCAAAAACAGCACGTTCATTATTAGAATATCGCTATAAAGGACTAGTTGGAGCACGTAAAAAAGCTGATGAAAATGGTTATGAAGGAGCAATGTATCCATGGGAAGCAGCTTGGCCAACAGATGGTGAAGTGACGCCAGTTTGGGGAGCAGTTGATGTTGTTACAGGGAAACAAACGAAAATTTGGTCAGGATTCATTGAGCAACATATTACTGCCGATATCGCCAATGCGGTTTGGCAATATTACATGATTACTGGAGACCAAGCGTTCATGGATGATTTTGGATACGAAATGTTATTCGATACAGCCCGCTTCTGGATTACTCGTATAGAGTGGCATGAAGAAAAGCAACAATACGGAATCAATAATGTTATCGGTCCTGATGAATATAAAGAACATATCAATAATAATGCTTTTACGAACCACATGGCATACCATAATATCGAGTTAGCAATGGAATATTATGAGATTGTGAAAACTGAAAAACCAGAATTATTTGCGAGCTTAAACGAAAAAATAGGTTTAGAAGCATCAATGGTATTATGGAAAGATCGCAGTAGTAAAATTTATTTACCACAACCAAATGAAGAATTACTTGTACCACAAGATGATACATATTTAACAAAAGAAATCATTGATTTAACGAAATATAAAAACCAAACTAAAGTTGGAACAATGTTCTTAGAATACAGTCTTGATCA
>JBOFSL010000343.1:0-4261 GCA_051651525.1 Culicoidibacterales bacterium
GTATCGTTGGTGCGCGACCAATGAAAGAAATTCGAAGGGTTGCGGTGCTTGGTGGTTCAGGCAGTAGCTATTGGCGCCAAGCAAAAATGAAAAAAGCTGACATTTACGTCACTGGTGATGTTGGCTACCATGATGCCCAAGAAGCGGTTGAATCGCGAATGATGATTGCCGATGTTGGACATTATGCTGAACATGTGTGTAAAGAACATTTACATAAAATTATTGCTGAATTTATCAAAGGAAATGATTATGACGCTCAAGTCAGTGTGACAACGAGTGAAGCAGATCCGTTTGAGATTTGGTAAAAAAAGGAGGTCTTTCTCATGAAAGTTAAAATTTTTAAAATGGTCACAGATCATGAACAACTTGCAAGTGAAATTGAAAAATTTATTGAAGCAGTTGAAACTGATGGATATCGTGTTCGCGAAATTAAATATTCGACTGAATTTACTGCGGCAACTGGTGAATTGTATTCAGCAATGGTAATTTACGAAGTCATCGACTTTTTTACAAGTTAAAAAGCAAAACGGAATGGTGACATTCCGTTTTTTTAATATTAATCGTAAAAACGAGCGGATTACTTGCTAAAAATGAGAATAAGCTTTAAAATAAAAGCTATAAATCGGAATGCAGGTGAAGGTATGACCTTAGAAGAATTATTAGAAATGTTAACGAGTAAAAATTTCAAGCATACAAAACAACGTGAGCGTTTTTTACAATTGTTTATTCAAAGTGATCATTCATCACTTTCAGCACGACAAGTCAAAGAAAATTTTTCAGCACAATTTGAAACAAATGTCAGCTATGACACAATTTATAAAAACTTAACGCTCTTTACAGAGTTGGGAATTTTAGATGAACTGACAGTTGAAGGCGAACGTCGCTATCATGTTGCTTGTTTAAAAAATCATGATCATCATCACCACATTATTTGTAAAAAATGTGGAAAAACAGATGTGATTCATTTCTGTCCAATGGATTATATGTCAACATATATTGGAAATGGCTACAAAGTCACAGATCATAAATTTGAAATTTATGGCATTTGCCCAGAATGTCGAGAACTACAAGAATTGTAGGAAATAAATTAGGGCATTTTTATAGCTTTTTAAGGGTGTTTTCGGTTAAACTGAGAAAAGAACGACAACACTTGAGGGGAGCTATTTTTTTATGTCTATACAATTAAAACCAGGAATTTATTGGGTTGGTGCAATTGATTGGAAATTACGTAATTTCCATGGATTTACGACACCACGTGGGGGAACGTACAATGCATATTTATTGATTGATGAGAAAGTTACATTAATTGATAGTACGAAACCAGAATTTGCCGAAGAATTATTATACCGTATTCAAGAAATTATTGATCCAAGCAAAATTGATTATCTCGTTTGTAATCATGCAGAAATTGATCATTCGGGAAGTATTCCCGCTGTGCTCAAAGCCGCACCCAATGCTAAGATTATTACATCAGCAAAAGGGAAAGCGATTTTAGAGCGTCATCATAAACAAAAGTGGGATTATGAAATTGTCAAAACCAACGATGAATTTTCAATTGGAACGCGGACGTTAAAGTTTGCGACGATTCCAATGGTACATTGGCCTGATAGTATGGTCACGTATGTGATTGAAGATGAAATTCTGTTTTCTAATGATGCATTTGGGCAACAAATTGCGACATCGGAACGTTTCGCTGATGAACTATCAATGGACATCGTCATGGAAGAAAACCAGCGGTATTATGCTAATATTGTGTTACCATTTGCGAATCCGGTCAAAAATGCTTTGAAGTTAGTTGGCGGCTTGAAATGTAGCATGATTGCACCAGCACATGGTGTGATTTTGAGAACACCTGAGCACATTGATCAGATTTTAGAATCATATCGGAAGTGGTCGAATCACGAAGCTGAAAAACGTGCAGTGATTGTTTATGATACGATGTGGCAATCAACAGCGAAAATGGCTCAAGCAATTCAATTTGCCTGTGAGCAGTGCGAAATTCCGTATACGATTCATAATTTATCAGAAGAAAATTTGTCACTGGTTACACATGAGATGATGAATGCGAAGTATATTTTTGTTGGTTCACCCGTGCTTAATAACGGACTTATGCCACAAGTAGCGGCATTCTTGCATTATACGAAAGGTTTTGCGCCGAAGAAAAAAGTTGGAATGGCTTTTGGTTCGTACGGTTGGTCTGCACAAAGTGCAAAAATTATTAATGCAACTTTTGAAAAATTATGTTGGGATATTTTGCCAAGCGTGGAAATTGACTATTTCCCTGATGAAGCAGAATTAACGGCATTAACACAAACGGTTGTCCGAAATTTACAAGCCGATCCTACGCAATTTGCTCACGCAAACCCTGGAGAATGTGATTTGTTTTAAAAAATCAAAAACGCTTTTGAAAAAAAGCGTTTTTTTTGTTGGCTTATGCTATAATACGAGCACATTTCTGACATTTAGGGGGGTAACAGATGAGTTACATAAAAACAATCAATCAGCAACCAATCAATTCGCAAGGTGAGTATGTGTTGTATTGGGCGCACGCAGCAATTCGCACGCGTTATAATCAAGCACTCAATTATGCGTGTGCCTGTGCGAAGCAGCAAGGCAAGCGACTACAAATTGTTTATCAACTTGTGCCAAATTATCCACAGGCAAATCAACGGCATTTTTATTTTTTATTAGCCGGTTTACGTGAGTTTGTAGAAAATGTCCGCAAGCTCGGCTGTGATGTGACAATTATTTGTGAAACGGATGATGAGATTTTAGCGAAATACTGCGAAGGGGCAACGCTTGTTATTAGTGATACGAGTTATTTACGTTATTTTCAATACAAACAAAGTCAACTTGCTCAGCGGATTCAATGCCAATTTATCGCAATTGAAACGAATATTGTTGTACCAGTGCGGATTGCTTCGCCAAAACAAGAGTATACAGCTGGGACATTCCGGCCGAAAATTCAAAAACAGCTTGCGACATACTTACAACCAATTCCAAAGGCTGAAGCAATCAGTCAGACAGTTGGCGCCCTAAGTGGTGAGCAGTGGTTGGAATCAGCCTATTTTTGTGAGTATTGGCAAATTGATTCGAAAATCAAACCAGTTGCTGTTGAGAGTGGTGAGTCTGCGGCCCAACAACAATTACAAAATTTTCTCAAAAATGGCTTGTACAAATATGGTCAATTAGCAACAGCTTTTGATGATGAAGCGAGCTCACAGCTCAGTGCGTATTTACATTTTGGGCATGTGAGTCCACTTGATATTGCCTTGCAGGTACAAAATACTACTGTAGTTCAAAGTCAAATTGATAATTTTTTAGAGCAAGTGATTGTGCGCCGTGAATTAGCCATTAACTATGTTTTTTATTGTCCAACTTATGATCAGTTTCAGGAAGCGTTGCCGAATTGGGCGCGAGAAACACTCGCAATCCATGATGGTGATCAACGAATTTTTCGCTACACGTTTGAGCAGCTTGAACAAGCACAAACCCACGATGAAATTTGGAATCAAGCCCAAAATCAGCTTATACAAACCGGGCGAATGAATAATTATTTGCGGATGTATTGGGGGAAAAAAGTGATGGAATGGACGGTGAGCCATCAGCAAGCGTGGCAGTATTTACAGCAATTAAATGATGCGTACGAACTTGATGGTCGTGATCCTAATGGCTATGTTGGTATTGCTTGGTGTTTTGGATTACATGATCGGGCGTGGAGTGAGCGTGAAATTTTTGGCAAAACACGCTATATGAATGAAACTGGAGTGATGAAACGCCGGCGGTTAGCAGAAAAAGTGGAGTGAGATTGATGAATAGACGACAAGAGCCAAAATTCAGTCTTTACTTTTATGGCTATAGTATTGAGACAACGAATGCCCAAGCTGACGTGGTGATGTTTTGGAAACAGTATTCATCGATGCGGAAATTTGGAATGTTTTGCAAACACAAGACTGCAGCGAGCATCCTTTTTCTGAACTTTGACATGAATAGTATCACTAATTTGGTGAACAGTATCCAGAAATACGGATTGAGTATGATCAATTTGAAACATTTAAATCAAAAGTGGCGCACTACGAATTATGGTGGTGCTAAAAGGGGGTGGCAACTATGCAAAATTTAGAAGAAATGGCAAAAAATTCAATCGAGACGTGTATCAACTTACTTGAAAGTGACGAAAACCAAGGCTTAACGACAGAAAATATCCAAGTGCGTTTAGCTAAGTATGGAGCGAATGTCTTAGCACAACCGAAACAAACGT
>JBOFSL010000344.1:0-2180 GCA_051651525.1 Culicoidibacterales bacterium
GGAAAATCCCTGTAAGCGGTGATTCGCCAAGCCAAGCAAAAATGAGTGGCAAGATAAATAAGAGTGGAAGCAGTACAATTACTTGACGAATAAGGACAAGAAGAATGGCAGAAAGTTCGTTCCCAGTGACTTGTAATACGGTAAGATTGATGTAGAAAATGCCAACTAGCGGGAAACAGCTAAAGATGATGAGTAAGATTTGATGCGAAAAAGCGACTATTTCCGGATTTCTTCCGAAAATGAGTAAAAGATTATTTCCAGATAGAAGAACGAACAAGAATGCGCTTAATCCGTAAATGAGGCAATATTTTTTTGTGAGTGATGAGACGCGATGAACTTGAGCATGCGCTTTTTGGCCATCGAAATAGGCAATAATTGTTTGGACGCCTTGGCTTAAGCCGACGATTGGCATGAGTAATAGTAGGTAAACTTGCTGAGCAATGCTCCAGGCAGCGACTGAAAGACCATTACCAATCGCCAATAATTGTGCATTGACAAAAAAACCAGTGCAGCCGGAAAGCATTTGAATGACTGTTTGGGCAAAGCCAATTTTAAACATTTCTTTTACTAACGAAAAACTTTGGCTAACCGTAATTCCTGTTCGTTTCTGAAGTAAACCATGCTTGATAAAAAAGCGAAGTGAGAGAGTAAGGCAAAGGAGTTCACTTAGGAGTGAGCCATATGCCAATCCTTCAATACCCATGTCAAGGTGAAAGCTAAACAAAAAATTACAGAAAAGATTGGTTAGAACAGAAAGCGCAATGATGCCCATTTCTATTTTGGGAAACCCAAGTGAACGGATAACACAAGTCAGGGTATAGCCGACACTACTGATCACATTACTAGAGAGCTGGATTTTCAGATAGGCCATTGCGAGGATGAATACTTCACCTTCAGCGCCAATAAATTGGAGCAGTGGCACAAGTAAAGCCGCACAGATGATTGAAACCAGACTTGAAACTAAAAATGACATCGCAATTCCAAGCAAAATTGTCATTTGCCGAGTATGTTCGTCAGCAAAATATTTAGCGACTAAAATTCCGCAAGACATAGCAAAAAGTGTTTGTAATGCAGTGAAAATACTGAGTAATGGAGCAAGCAGGGCCATAGATGAAAGCGCATTCGCACCAATCACAGGAAGATTGCCAGCAAAGGCAGTATCGGTAATACTAGTGAGCATTTCAATCAGCAATGATAAAATCGAGGGAATTCCAAAAAGTAAAATTAAGTAGTGTAGTGATTTGTGTTCAAAGACATTGTTTTTCATAGTTTGTTACCTCCACAAACTACTGTAACAGCTAAACACGACATATGATGTCTTGTTTAATTATTCTTTTTTTTGAAATCTGTATAACTGATAAAATCACGTTCAAATTCAATTTTGGTTGGTTCAATTACACGGATATCAGTAATTTTGAGTAACAAATACGCTGCCGCAAAGGCAAATAAATATAGCCCATCACGTTTCAAGACATACTCTAAACAAGCGACAGACTCGATGCCATCGATTGTTGCGAGGACTTCGGCTTCGAGACAATGATTGATGATGTGGCAGACAGGCGTATCAGTATCAATTGGCACATCAATAAGGTCAATTGTTAAATACTGTTGGATATCATTTTCGACGAGTGTTGTCAGGCTCGAATCCAGTAAGCACAATTTTTGAATAATTGTCGCTTTTTGTGGTGTAAGCGAAAAGGTATCAGTAATGCTCAATGCCATAATAATCTGGTGGATTTCTTTTGGCGTAAAAAAAGAACCAGAAAATTGATATTTTTCATCAAGATAGACACCACCACCAGCACCTTGGACACAATAAACAGGGATACCCATAAGCGATAATTGATTGAGATCACGTTCAATTGTTTTTTTACTGACAGCAAAGTGTGCTGCGAGTTCACCGTAGGTTGATTTACGATATTTCATTAAATAGATTAATAACTCAAATTGTCGGCTTTTCACTATTTTCTGCTCCTTAAAAAGTTGTATGATTTTATCTTATCCAAATAAGCGAGATTACTCAATGAGCAATTCAAAATTTGTAATAGCTTTTGGAAATAGAACAGGATCAGACTTTCCTTATTTGGTTTTATTTGGTAAAATAGGAAAATACTCTAGTATTGGTTTTGAAAAATAAATTTCGAGATTATAAATCGAAAAGAATGAGAGGTTTGAAAATG
>JBOFSL010000345.1:0-1535 GCA_051651525.1 Culicoidibacterales bacterium
GTCATAAAATTTCGCTATAATGGAATGGAAAGTGTGGCAGATTTAAGCAAACTTACAAAAGTTACACACTTAGATTTAAGTTACAATCAAATTGTTGATGTAACTAGTTTGCGCAGCTTTCCATCGATAAATGCAGAAGTTTCGGTGGCTTTTCAACAACTTACCGTGCCTGATAAACTTGTGCAAGTTGGAATGTCGGGTGACTATAAATTTAAACTTGACGAATATATTACACCTACAGGTGTAACTATGCGGACGGACCACACCTCTAATCATATAGGAAATACTGATTTGTTATTCAAAGGTGCCAAAAAAAATTTCATGTTTCAACGATTTGGATCAATAGACGGAACTAAATTTGGATACAGTGCAACTGTGGCCCAAGTATTCATAGCTACATATGATTTTACATCACTCACGAGCGAATTAGTCTATACACCGACAGATACCTTACTTTCTTTTGAAATCCAAGGTGACAAACTCGCAGAAGTTCAAGCACAAAGCGCATCACTGAATGTTGTGTTGGAAGAATTCGTACAAATGAATCATGTGAAACTTAAAAACTTTTCAGAAACAGGTGAATTAGTCGGAGAACAGACACTCCCAACACCAAGTGGCATATATTATGGAAATGGAAATGGAGATGCGTGTGACCGATTTTGCAGCCTACATTTTAAAATTAACATTGGACCTATTCAAACAACAGGCAAAATAGTAATTGAAGTTAGTTTAGAGTCGAAGGGGAAAGGCGGTACGAACAAAAGACTTTCGGCAATTGGGCAATCAGCAGTTGCTAGAGTCACAAATAGTATGGTAGAATCAACTTTTGAGTATGTACCAGTTCATTCACAAAACACGTTAAAAAAAATCAATAAACAGGAAAATACGATACCAGTGCCACCAATTCAAACCTTGTATAGCAGTGCCATAAGAACGGCAGGCAGTCTATCTGGATCTGAATCAGGAACAAAATTTGATTTTATATTTTCAGCAATGAATACTGAGCAAACTGCAAAAATAAGTCCAGATGCGCTCACAGAACATGTTATTAACTTATTTCATGCATTGGACTTAGATTACAGTCAAAAAATAACATATCAAAAAGATGGCCAAACAATTGAATTAAAACCTGCTCAATATAGCGATTTACAAGTTGACAATATGCTGGAAAACACCTATAAAATGGAGACCTATTATTGTGGACAATCTTACCTATGTAAAACAATAGTAATTGCAGTGAAACGAACAGGTAATATTTCTGAATATCTGAAAGTGCCAATAAAATCAACAGAAGGTAAAGACGTCTATCTATCAGAGGCATATATTGGTGCAAGCATGTATTATCAGAGTGCGGAACGTAGAAATATACTCCAATTCCAACAATTTCCTGTTCTAGAACCACCAAAACTGACAACAGAAGCCACAATAGAAGATGTTCGGTTCAAAGTTTCACTTCAAACAACGAAAGAAGGACTACCAACAGATGAAATGGTAAAAGATGGTGTAATTACAACGATTATTGGCGAAAAATTTCT
>JBOFSL010000346.1:0-1380 GCA_051651525.1 Culicoidibacterales bacterium
ATGCTTCGCTGTGTCAGTCGACTATGCTTTTGGATATGCTTCACGGAACGGACAATCGAGACATGATTGACTTTCATAAACGATCACATCTTGTGACGAGTACACACGATTCATATAGGTATAAACTCTAATTTTAAAAAGGATGACGGTGGTACGGCTGAATTTCGCCCATTTTCTGAGTAAGTACTGAGAAGCTTTGTGTAATTTAACCCTTCCAATTAATCATATATATGTTGTCAAATCAAGATTAAAAGTCAGTTGATATCTTGTTGAGAGTGTCGTATAATTTCTTGTAGTTTTTTTCATAGTCAAAGCATACAGAAAAAGCGGTCGCAAGGCCGCTTTTTCTGTTTTATAATCCTTGAGTGGCTCATTCGTTTTGATACAGCCACTTTTGTCGGATATTAGTATTATACTTTTTTGATTTGACGTTTTTTCCATAAGATGAAAAGACCAACTGCAAAAATTAGGATTAAAATAATGAGGATAATTCGACTAGAGATGCTAATCGAAGTGGCAATTATTTGCCAAGATTCACCTAATCCAGCACCTAATCCAGCGAGCACAGTATTCCAAATCAAACTACCAAGGGTGGTATAGAGGACGAAAAGGGCACGATTCATCCGAGCAATACCAGCAGGAATTGAGATTAGACTCCGAATCACCGGAATAAAACGACCAAAGAAAACGGCTTTATTTTCATATTGATCAAACCAAGCAATTGTTTTGTGAATGTCATCCGTTTGAAAGCTAAGGCGACGAACCCACCGATTTTGTAAAAAAGTGGTGAGCCGCTCAGTGGTTAGGAGGCTGCCGATCCAATACAAGAAAAATGCACCGATGATTGCACCAAGTGTAGCTGCGAGAATGACCCCAACTAACGTTAAATCAGTCGTAGTTGTTAAAAAACCACCAAATGTCAAAATAACTTCAGAAGGAATTGGTGGAAAAACATTTTCAATAGCAATAAGGAGTGCAATGCCTAAATAACCAAATTGATTGAGGATTGAAATAATCAGTGTTTCCATAAAAAAACTCCTTCGAATAAAATAATTGAGCTAATTAAAATTCAATTTAGCACATTTAATTGTATGAGTCAATCAAATAAATTTTGGAAATCTGGAGGCGGCACTCGAAAATATGGTAAAATAGAGATAAGATTTTTATGTAAGGGGTAAAAAATGGTATTTAAAATTGAACAATTACGTTGGCTTGGACAACAACAAATTCAAAGTTGCACGATTGCGAAAGGTGAGCGGCTGTGTATTCGTGGTGCAAGTGGAAGTGGAAAAACGACTTTTCTCAAGTTTTTTAATTTATTTGCTCAACCGGATGAGGGTGTAATTTACTATCAGCAACAAGCACTGACGAAGTATACAC
>JBOFSL010000347.1:0-3086 GCA_051651525.1 Culicoidibacterales bacterium
TCAAAACAAATTGTTACAGTATTTGTTGTTTTTGCTTTGTGTACAATTGTTTCGTATAAATCCAATAAACCGGTCATATAGAGATTTGCTCCAACGGCATACGCAAACTGCTCACGATTTTCACGTGTATATGCCTGCGGTTCAAGTTCAAAAAGCGCTTTTTGTGCTTGAGTCATCGCTGTAAAATATTTCATACTCTATTCCCCCTTATATTTTTTGCTTTAAAAAATATATCCCTTCATTTTTCTACTCTTTAATTATACCACTTCATTAATTTTTTTATAACCTAATTCGAATTTAAATCCACAATTTACGCGAAAATTCACTTTGATTATTCAGGAGCCACCTAATCGATATATGCGAAGCAAAAAAAAGATGACTCCTGCACCTACAGAAATCATCTTTCATTTTATTTGTTACTCGTTTTTTTGTAATTCTAAATATGCTTGACAATATGTCATGTCATTGAGTTTGATACGCTCATTCCCAATAGGCAGCTCATCTTCATTTCCACGTCCGGCAATAACAATGACATCACCAGCTTGGGCAATGCTCAAGAGATATTTCATCGCTTCATCACGTGGCACAATTTTTTCATATGTATCGTTCACAACTCCAGTAATCATTTCGTCAATAATCACACTTGGATCTTCATGATACGGATCATCAGTTGTGAAAATACTATAATCAGCTAAACGTGTCGCAATCCCACCAATGAGTGGCCGTTTTTCAGTATCTCGCGCACCAGCACAACCAACAGCAATCATTAAGCGATTTTTTGTTAACGGGCGGATAAATGTCAATAAATTTTCAATTGCATTTGGTGTATGTGCAAAATCGACAATTACACCAAATGGTTGACCACAATCAATGACTTCAACTCGTCCATCAATGCTCGTAAGTTGCTCAAGTGCTTGAATTGCAGCCGACAACGTTATACCTTGTGCTTGTGCTGTTGCTAAAGCTGCTAAAGCATTATAAATATTGAAGCGACCAAGTAGCTTCATCGCCACTGGATAAACTTTACTTTCAAAACGAACATTAAATTGCGTCCCTTTGATTGTTTCAACGATATCTACAGCTTGGAAATCGGACTCATGTTCGATTCCATACGTTAACGTTGCATGAGAAATTTGAGCGCTCAATTTTGTATATGACAAAGCATCATCCGCATTTAACACGGCGATTCCACTTGGTTTTAATTGACTAAATAATTTCGTCTTTGCTGCCAAATAATTTTCAAGCGTTTTATGATAATCTAAATGTTCATGAGTTAAATTTGTAAACACAGCAACATCAAATTCTACTCCACGTACTCGATTCAGCTCGAGTGCATGACTCGAAACTTCCATGGCACACACTTGTGTTTTTTTGGCAACCATCCGTGCGAAAATTGCTTGTAAATCTAAACTTTCTGGTGTTGTATGTTTTAATGGTTCTGCCGAATTTGCATAGCGGACACCATTTGTCCCAATATAGCCGCTTGGTTGTTGGCACGCATTTAAAATATGCTCAATAATTGTTGCCGTTGACGTTTTTCCATCCGTCCCCGTAATTCCAATTAAGTTTAATTGTTTCATCGGTTCACCATAGAACAAAGCTGCAATTTCTGCCATCGCAACTTTCGTATCTTCGACATAAATTACTGGTACTGTCGTTTGAATTGGTTGTTGCGCAACAATTGCGACAGCTCCACGTTCAACTGCCATTTCAACGTATTCATGTCCATTCACTGTAAAACCATTGACTGCGATAAATAATGTTCCTGGTTTCACTTGTCGTGAATCAAATGTGACCATATGAATATCTGGATTTACTCCGTGAAAATTTTGGTTAGGAAATAATTTTTGTAATTTCATCTTGTCACCTATATCCTTGTTTTTTTCTATTATACCAGTTTTTGCGACAGCAATGAATAAAAAAAACCTGATTCCGCCTATCTAAGCGTTCAGGTTGAAAAATTAGTGACAAATGCATAAATAACGCGTGAAATAATTATTTTTATTCACCGCACACGTTTCAATTTTCGTAAATCCAGATTCGTATAACAGCTCATCGAGATTATCACACGTCAACAAAATCAACTTATCCGCAATCCGTTTTGCTGTTTTTAAAATATCGAGTTGCTCTTGCTTCGTTGTCGGAGTATATAATCCGTATGGAATATCAATAATTGCCGCATCATAATGTTTAGTAATTGTATGCATGTCGGCACATATAATCACATTTTCCAAACCAAAGTGAACTAAGTTTTTTTGTGCTTTTTCGGCAACTGCCGGATTAATTTCATACCCTTCCATCGCAATCCCATGAGCTAACGCTTCAATGACAACCGTTCCAACTCCACAACATGGATCAACTAAGTACGGATTTTTCAAACCACTGACAGCGATATTAACTGCTGCTTTCGCAACTTTATTGTTTAGTGAATTTGAATATGAATGCGGCTTCATCGTCCGCTCTTGCCACGTTGCATCAAATGGTTCCATAATCCCTAGCAACCACTGGCCTTCAATTTGGGTTAACGCTAAGTCAATTGTTGGATTTTGCATATTTGCCTCACCATGAATAACCGCACCAACTTCACGACATGCTTGTAATCGCTCGCGATAAGCAAGTGGATCAGCTTCTGCGCGTAAATAGTGGATTTTAAAATCTTCACATGTCACATGAGCCACCTCGACTGCTGCTACTAATTCCGCACAACTTGCTGCTTGGAACTTAATTTCGATGCGTTCGCGTAAAAACGGGCTCATTGCCGGGGAAATTTTTTGATCAGAAAAGCGATATTTTTGACCATTCACTTGTGGACTTCCGAATAAGTAGTACTGCTCTAATTCACATAATTCCTGTTCGTAATCAGGATAATTGATAAAATATAAATACGTTGGTGTTTTCATGCCTGGCTCGCTTTCTTCGTTATTGGCTTAACATACCATATTTGCTAAGAAGTTGTCTAGGTCCTGTGCACAATCTTCAGATTGCACCTACAATACCTGCTTAAAATCAAAAGCTATTCAAGTCATTCCTTATTTTGGTGCTATCGTAAGCAAGTAACTATCCACCGTATATAAAAAAGCTCACTG
>JBOFSL010000348.1:0-5794 GCA_051651525.1 Culicoidibacterales bacterium
CAACACCATTGATTCGTTTAGCAACCTACGGTCTTGTGAGCGAAGGATTAGAATCACGTTTTGTTTATGCGGCACAAAATTATGATAGCTTCGCTGAATTTATATCCTACATAAAAACGAAGCGCTATTCTCTTACTCACTTACAACGGGTATGCGTTCATATTTTAACCCAAACAACACAAGCTGATTTAGATATAGCACAACTCGATCAGTATTTGCGGGTACTTGGGGCATCACCATCTGGTTTTGCCTATCTCGGCCATATACGCAAACAATTAACTTGGCCCGTTGTGACCAATCTTAAAAAAAGCCAAACGGTACTTGCTGAGCTTGAACAACGTGCAACGTTTAGCTATAATCCTAATTTAGGCGCTCGCGAGCAACGACGCAAACCACTTTTGCAATCAGAAGTGTCATTTTGAAAGGAGCCTACACTTATGAATCAACAAACAATTGCCCAAGCAATTCAAAATATTATCGATCCAGTCACAAAGTTACCATTATTATCAAGTAAAACCTTACTCGATATCGTGTATGCTGATGAAAAAGCTGAACTTACGTTTGCATTTGAACGACAAAACACACCTGAGTTTGCGGCATTTCAAAAATATTTATTGAAAACGCTCAAAATCGAACTTGGAATTAAAGGTGTCAAAATTCACTATGCTCGGCCTAAACAAACTCCTACCGTCGAACCAAAGCCTACCGCTTTTAGCGGTCCAAAAAACGCCCGTTACTTAGCTATTGCTTCTGGAAAAGGTGGTGTTGGGAAATCAACGGTTACCGTTGAACTTGCCAAAGCATTGCAGTTGATAGGAAAAAAAGTCGCTATCGTCGACGCTGATGTGTATGGTGCAAGTATCGCTAAAATTTTCAATATCCACGACCAAGGTGTCCAAATCGCTGATGGTAAAATCATTCCACCAAAAGCAGATGGTATTACGCTGATTGGTATCGATCTCTTAAACGAAGGCAATACTCCTATTTTATGGCGTGGACCAATGTTAGGAAAATTGATTAATCAATTTTTTACTGATGTAGCATGGGAGCAAGATATCGACTTTATGCTCATTGACTTGCCTCCAGGCACTGGTGATGTCCCGATGGCAATTCAACATGTGCTTCCACAATCAGAAATATTGATTGTCACAACTCCACAAGCTGACGCGGCTCATGTCGCTATTCGTGCTGGCTTAGCTGCTATTGAAATGGGTCATCCGCTGCTTGGTGTCATTGAAAATATGGCTTATTACCAGTGTAATGACTGTTGTAAACCACAATATATTTTCGGGCGTGACGGCGGAACAACTGTCGCTCAAATATTAGAAACAACAATCTTAGCCAAAATCCCACTGCAAAATGAAAAAACAAATCTTACGATGCATTTTTCAAAATTAGCACAATTTATTATTGAATAACAAAAAAAGAATGACGTTCCACTCGTAAATGGAATATCATTCTTTTTTGTTTGTTATCGAAGTGTTGCTTGTAATTTCTCTACTAAAGCAGCTAAAACTTTTTCAGTTGCACTTTGAACAACTTCTGTTTCTAACGTCTGTTCACTATTATTGAATGTAAGTGAAATGCTGACTGATTTTTTTCCAGTTGGCATATGTTCACCTTCATACACATCAAAGACGTGGACATTCGTCATATACTTCCCTGCTGCATCACGTGCAACTTGCACTAATTCTTGAGCAAGTACCGTTGTATCAACGACAACAGCTAAATCACGTGTCATTGATGGGAATTTCGAAACCGGCTCATAGCTGATTCGTTGCATGCCACTCACGACACATGTTGTGAGTAAAGATAAATCAATTTCAGCAATAAAGATATTCGCGTCAACATCTAATTGTTTCGCTGTTTGCGGATGAATCTGACCAACCATTCCTAAGTACGTGTCATTTAAAAAGATATCCGCACTACGACCTGGGTGTAAATCTTTCATCGTTGAACGTTGGTATGAAATTTGATCAATCACACCGTAATTTGTTAACAGTGCTTCAACCATTCCTTTCATCGCATAAAAATCAATGACTTTTGTTTCATGCATTGAAGCTTGCCATTGTCCTGTTGCGGCTAATGCAATATGCTCTTTTTCAATCAGCATTGTTTCTGTTGTCTGACCATATACACGACTGACTTCAAATAAAGCAAGATTTTTTTGCGTCCGTGCTTGGTTGTAACCAATCGTTTCAATTAAGCTTGGCACGATTGATTGACGCATAAATGAACGTTCTTCACTCATTGGCATCATCAATGAAACTGCTGCTACTTGGCGCTTTTCCGGTACAAAGGTATGCACATATTTTGGTGAAGTCAGTGAATATGTTACAACTTGTTGCATCCCAATTCCACTTAAAGTTACTTGTGCTTCGCTACGGAGTGATTGAAGTAACGTTGGCTGAACTGGTTGAATTTCAAGTGTCGGTAAAATTGCCGGAATTTGATCAAAACCATAAATACGTCCGATTTCTTCAACAACGTCTTCAACAATTTTAATATCACGGCGACGTGTTGGTGCCGTTACTGAAAACGTTTCAGCTTCAACCGTATATTCAAATCCTAGATTATCTAAAATTGTTTCAATTGCTTCTTGTGTGAATGCAACACCTAGCTTATTTGAAATTTGTGAAATTGTTACGTCAACTGTTGGGTTCTCAATTTCTTTTTGAATATTTGCCATAATATCTTTTGTTGGTGTTGCATCGGCATATAATGCCAATAATTGTGCTGTGCGTTCAATCGCTTGAATTGTCATTTCTGGATCTAAGCCTTTTTCAAAACGTGCACTCGCATCACTGCGTAACGCTAAGCGATTTGATGTCCGACGAATTGAAGTTGGTGCAAAAATTGCTGATTCCAATAAAATCGTTGTCGTTTCTGAATCGACTTCGCTATTAGCACCGCCCATCACACCTGCTAAGGCAACAATTTTTTCACCATCGGTAATCACGATGTCTTCCGTTGTCAAAGTACGTGTTTTTTCATCAAGTGTCACCATTGTTTCACCGTCAGTTGCTTGACGAACGAGGACGTTTGGCGCAGCAAATTTCGTTAAATCAAAGGCATGCAATGGTTGGCCTGTTTCTAACATCACATAATTCGTAATATCAACGACATTATTAATTGGGCGAATTCCGCTCATAATTAAACGTGATTGGATATATTGTGGTGCTGGTCCAACTTGAACATTCGCAATAACTTTTGCTAAATATTGGTAACAATTTTCTGTTGTTAATTCGATTTTACCAAGGATGTCTTGATTTGAATCAGATCCAGGGTATGTTGCAACTGGTTCCATTGGATCAAAACCGTATAAAGCCGCAACCTCATAGGCAACTCCTTGAATACTCATTGCGTCAGCACGGTTTGGTGTCACACTTAATTCGAGAATCTCATCACGTAAGTGTAAATATTCCATTGCATCTTTTCCAATTGGAGCATCTTCAGGTAAAATTTGAATTCCACCTTTAAATTCATCACTGATATATTTCACATCAATGCCTAATTCTTCCAATGCACAAATCATCCCTTGTGATTCAACACCGCGTAATTTTGCTTTTTTAATTTTAAAATTACCTGGTAGGACTGCACCAATTTTAGCAACAATCACTTTTTGACCGGCATCAACATTCGGAGCACCACAGACAATTTGTAATACAGTTTCTTCACCAACATTTACTTTACAGACATTTAAACGATCTGCTTCTGGATGCTGTGTTTTACTTTCAACATAACCAATGACGACATTTTCAAAATGACCAATTTGTTCAATACCTTCAACTTCAAGTCCACCACGAACTGATAATTCATGAGCTAATTCTTCAGCAGTTGGTAATGCTTGAATATCTAAATAATCTTTCAACCAATTTAATGAAACTAACATATTCTCACTCCTTAACGCTTGAATTGATTTAAGAATCGGACATCATTTACATAGAAATGACGAATATCTTCAATCCCGTATTTTAACATCGCAATCCGTTCAACACCCATACCCAAAGCAAAACCACTTACTTCTTCTGGGTTAAAACCTGTCATTGTTAATACGTTTGGATGAATAAGACCTGCGCCTAAAATTTCAATCCAGCCCGTTTGTTTACAAACATTACAACCCGCACCATTACATTTGGCACACGAAACATCAACTTCAACACTTGGCTCAGTAAATGGGAAGAATGATGGACGTAAGCGAATTTCACGATCAGCACCAAATAAGTGGCGAGCTAACGCTTGTAATGTTCCTTTTAAATTTGCCATTGAAACATTTTTATCAACAATAAACGCTTCAATTTGCATAAATTGATGTGAATGTGTGGCATCATCATCATCACGACGGTACACTTTTCCCGGACAAATTACTTTGATTGGTAATTGTTCCACTGTTCTCGCTTCAAACGTCCGTGCTTGGACACCAGACGTGTGCGTGCGTAATAAACGATGTGGATCGACATAGAAACTATCTTGCATGTCACGCGCTGGGTGATCATGTGGTAAATTTAACATTTCAAAGTTGTAGAAGTCAGTTTCAACTTCCGGACCTTCAGCTGCTTCATACCCCATTGAACGGAAAAAGGCTGTAATATCATCAACAACTTGTTGTAACGGATGCAGTCCACCTGTTTGAATCGCATGAGCTGGTAACGTAATATCAATTGTTTCACTTACTAAACGTTGATCAATTGCCGCTTGCTCTAATTCAGCTAGTCGAGCTTCAACGGCAGCTGCAATTTGACTCTTAACCGTATTGACTAATTGACCAAATTCTTTACGAGCTTCGGGTTCCATCCCCTTCATCGCTTGCATTGCTTCTTGAATCGGACCTTTTTTACCTAAATATTTGACACGGACACCATTTAAACTTTTTAAATCGTCGGTTTGTACTTCTACTAGTGCTTGTGCTAATAATTGTTCTAGTACTGTGTATTTTTCGCTCATAATACCCTCCAAAAAATATTTTTTTCGAACTTCGATGGATAACGCCAATAAAAAAACGCCCCTTGAAAAATTTCAAGGGACGACTATGAATCGCGGTACCACCCAAGTTTATCGTGTTTACACGATACGCTCTTTGTCTATAACGGAGACGTCCGACTTGTTTTTGCAATACGCTTTACAACAAGCAACTCCAAAGACGAATTCACAATCAGTCAACGAAAATGCTTCCAGCCGTGGCATTTCTCTCTCAACGTTTCCAGATAATTGTTACTACTTCTTTATCATCGTTTTTCTAAGCGTAAGTATACTCTGTTTCCTACTATCCGTCAAGGTTTGACTCAAATATTGACCTTATAAAAATTATATTTCCTCCTTCAATCAAGTACGCCAATATTTTCACTTTTTATAAAAAATATTTTATATCGATGATAAATTATCATCATTAATTAAAAAATAAGTAAAAATTACCGAATGTTTTCGTTTTAATCTGCGAATCAATCAGCTAAAATGAAGGTAATCTTACTTTTAATCAACGTAAGAGTAAGGGGGGATTTTTGTTTTACCCTTGGCAATTAGTGAAAGAAATCTTGTTGTCGCTTGTTTTTCCTTTCACTCCTCCATAGTTATTATTTTCTTTCTTTTTACAAATATTTGTAACCTTGAACAAACGTTGATGATGTTCAAGGTTTTTTTTGTACAAAAAAAACCCTTAAAATCCGTAACACTCTTTGTTTCCAAAAAGCAATTCACATTTTAAAGGTGCTATTTTTAGCGATTCATTAATGTATATAAAATGATACTTCCCGCAATTGCAACATTTAAACTTTCGGCTTGCTCCATCATTTCGATA
>JBOFSL010000349.1:0-11204 GCA_051651525.1 Culicoidibacterales bacterium
TGTTGTTGCCACGCTTCCAGTAATAATCGGACAATATTTTTAAAACTATACGCAAAAATATTCGTCGCAACTTGGTTAGGAAATTGCTGTAACAATTGCCACTCTGTTTGAAAACTCATTTGATCAGGTACTAAATAAAAATATTTATCTTGTCCATTTACTTTTATCGCCTCAGTGACAAACTGTTGTATTGCATATGTACTTTTCCCAACACCACTTCGTCCGATTATATATTGAAATCGCATACGTTCAACCCCTTATTTTTCTAAATTTTCATCACTTTTTTGATCCCAATAGCGTTGTAATCTTCTCACGATGAATGTTGTCCCGAAAATCAACACTAACGCTGCTAATAAGAAGAGCGGATTATCGAAAATTTGCATAATCCCCGTCCCTAAAAATGTTGCCATTAAAATCATAATTGCCTCACCACAGAGTAATCCTAAAAAATATGTCCGATGATCTACTTTGGATAAACCTGCGGCAATCGTGACTGGTACCGGTGACACAATTAAAATCAATGGACCATATAACATACTAATATACAAAAATCCGCGTTTTTGAACTTTGTCCATTATATCTTGTACGGATGAACTAAATTTAAAACGATTAATAAGTTTCCACAAATATTTACCGAAACTCAAACGGAACAGTAAGAAAAATGAGTATGTCCCAAGAACAATCCCAATTAAGGAAACTAAAAAACCGATGAATGGCCCGAAGACTACCGTATTTAAAGCCACAATAATCATAGTCGGAATAAATACAAGGTATACTTGTATAAACGAAATTGCAATTCCAATCAATGGAACGATGAATGGATGTATTTCGTTAAATGCTAATAAAAATGCTTGAAATTGCTCGTATATCACTTGAAAATTATCCAATGAATCCATAAAATTACCACCTTTTAAATTGAAATTATCTTTTTAAGTATATCAGGTATTCTCCTATGTTTCTCTCATTTTCAAATCAAAATAATAAAAAAACCATCAACTCTCATGAGAAGATGGTTTTTGATTTTATTAACGGATACGTTGTTCTGTTACTTTATCGAAGAAGTGAGCTTTGTTCATATCAAGCGCTAACGTAATTTCTTTCCCCATTTCCATTGTTTCACGTGCTGGTACAACAGCTGTTACTGATGCGTCACCAAGTGATGTATGGATAATATAGTCTGGTCCTAATAATTCCGCAACGTTAATTGTTGTATGGAATGTTGCATCAGCATAAGCTTCTAAGAATAATGGTTCTGCCCCAATTCCTTCTGGACGAATGCCAAGAACAACTTCTTTTCCTTCGTAACCACCATTTTTTAAAGCTGCATATTTTCCACCTGGAATTGCAAATTCTTGACCTGAAACCATGAACTTCGTATTTTTGATTGTTCCTGTGATAAAGTTCATCGTTGGTGAACCAATAAATCCTGCTACGAATAAGTTTTCAGGTGTATCATAGATGTCTTTTGGTGTATCAATTTGTTGAACGATTCCATCTTTCATAACTACAATACGGTCTGCCATTGTCATTGCTTCCGTTTGGTCATGCGTTACATAAATTGTTGTTGCTCCAACATTTTTGTGTAATTTGATGATTTCAGCACGCATATGTCCGCGTAATTTTGCATCTAAGTTTGATAGTGGCTCATCCATTAAGAATACTTTTGGATGACGAACAACTGCACGTCCTAAAGCGACACGTTGACGTTGTCCACCTGATAATGCTTTTGGTTTACGATCTAATAAGTGATCTAATCCTAACATTTTAGCTGCTGTTGTTACTTTTTCGTCAATTTCAGCTTTATCAATTTTACGTAATTTCAAACCGAATGCCATGTTATCGTATACGCTCATATGTGGATATAGTGCGTATGATTGGAAGACCATCGCGATATCGCGATCTTTTGGTTGTACATCATTTACTAAACGTTCATCGATGTAAAATTCACCTTTTGAAATATCTTCTAATCCAGCGATCATACGTAAAGTTGTTGATTTTCCACAACCTGAAGGTCCAACGAACACGATAAATTCTCCGTGTTTAATATCGATATTAAAATCTTTTACTGCTTCAAATCCATTGTCATAAATTTTATAGATACTGTTTAATTGCATAGTTGCCATGTGTATATACCCCTTTTTATTCATTTAGCGCTTTTTTGTTTCGCTTTCATTTTTTATTATACGCTCAAGGAAAGCGTTTGCACATGTGCAAGTTGCACAAAAATGTTTTTTTATGAATTTTTGAATTTTCGCTTAAAAAACGTTACTTCCGCAACGTTCACTTTTTAAACTAATTCACCAGTCCAAGACATTGTTCCACCTTCAACATTCACTACTTGGTAGCCTTGTTGTTCCAATTGTTCAACTGTAATCGCACTGCGCCCACCTACTTGGCAGACGATATAATAGACTGTTTCTTTATTAAAATATTGGCTTGCTTGTTGAATCGCTACACCACAAGGGATATTTTTGGCTGTTGGAATATGCCCACATACATATTCATTTGGTTCGCGGACATCGATGAGTTCAACCGTTCCGATTTGTTCAGTTAATTGGGCAATTGTTATATTTTTCATAATTTTGTTCTCCCTTATATTTAGATTGGTTTATTTAAAATTTTTTGGTGCGGCTTGAATCCCACCTTTTAAATTTACAACTTGATACTGATATTTTTGCAAAATTTTCACTGCTTGGGCTGAACGTATTCCACTCGCACACATCACAGCAATTGGCTTTGTTTGATCAAGCGTCGCTCGTTTGGCTTCAAGTTCATCAATTGGGATATTTTTAAATTTCACTAAATGTCCATTTTGATATTCTTGTTTTGTACGTACATCAATTCGTTGGTGCGTTTTATATTCCGGTTCATTCATCAGTTGTTCGAAACTGATTGTAGGCACAGTATTTTTACGCTTAATTTGCCAAATCAAAACCCCACTGATAATTATAGTTGCTAAAATTAAGTATTCCATTTATGCCACCACCTTATACCATATAGGGTATAACAATTCACCTGTTAGCGCAAGTTTTTCGCAAAAAAAAGTTGTGTTTCCACAACTTTTAATAATTCAATTGAATTGCTAATGTCAAAGTCATTGCCCCGTAAAATGTTCGCACATCTATTCCAGTCAACTGCAACAGCTTCTCAATTCGATAATTCAGCGTATTCCGATGAATATACAACTGTTTTGCTGCTTTTGATAAATTTAAATTTGTCAGACAAATTGCCCGAATTGTTTCAATTTGCTCAACTGTTAAATTTTGAGTAATTGGTGCTAACAATTTTTTGATTTGGTCACGATTTAAGCAATTGCTTTGCTCAACAAGTAGCCGTTCAAAAGAAACAACAGCATAGTGCTGCATATCCAAATTCAATACTTGACTTTGATGTTCCCAACTCGAAATTTGATATTCAGGCTTACCAATTAAAATCGTCATTGCTGTCATAAAATCTTGCTCTAGCATTGAAGCAATTGCTTGCCAGTCTGCTTGCTCTTCTGGATAACTCAATGTGACGAGTTCAATACAAGCAATCGTTGGTGTACAATGATGAACTTGGATTGCATGTGCCTCTAAGTAACTTATGACAACTTCTAAACATGATTGCCATTCAATCGGATGCTTGGAAGTAAGGAATATTGGTTGAAAAAACATCCCTTCCCCCTTCTTTCTGTACTATTATTGCGGCAAATTTAAAATTGCCGAGCTAAATGGTGGTAAAGTTACCATATCTGCATCAATTGTACCATAAAGTACTTGCACATTCCCACTTGGAATTATGACTATTTGCTCGTCTTTACTTAAGTTGTGAATCACTTGGAGTGTTCCTTCCTCGTTCGTTATTGTATATTGGACTAATTTACTTTTCGCTTCAGTCTCAATGACACTTACTTCTCCATTTCGTAGTTGCGTGTAGCTATTGCGCAACCCAATGAACGTTTTATAGTGCGTGTACATTGAATCTTGATCGTTTTGTTGTTCCACAGCACTGGCTAAATCAGCGTTAAATTTTACAGCTTCCCATATCGTTTCTCCGCCTAATCCATCTGCTTGCCATGGGAATGGTTCGCGAATACTTTCATCCGGCTTCGCTCCCCTCATTCCAAGTTCTTCACCGTAATACAAATAACTTGTCCCAGGCAAGGTTAGTAACAGACTTGCCGCTAATTTTGCACGTTGCTCATCTTGAAATACTTTTGTCATCATACGCGATTGATCATGATTCGTCAAAAAATTAGTTGAAATCGCATCAGGATTCACACTTCGGAAACGCTCTAAATTTTCAACATATTCTTTAATATAACTTACTTCTCCACGATTAACCGCTTTTAACATCGCATCAGCTAAATCAAATTGGAAAATCGCATCACTCCCAGCATAATACGGTGCCATTGAACTTGTTCCTAACCAAACTTCAGAAACAAAATAGACATTCGGATTAATTTTTTGAGCAGCTGTTTGTAATTGTTGCATCACTTCCACTGCTTGTTGAGTTGGATTTTCAACTGTTTTTAGCTCACCTTGATTATAGAAATGTTTCACAGCGTCAAATCGAAAACCATCAACACCTTTTTCCAACCAAAATTCGAGCACATTTTGCCATTCTTTCATGACTTCAGGATTATCTAAATTGAGTTCTGGCATATTTGGACCAAAAAATCCGTAGTAATGTTCAGTGGCATTTAATTTATGCCATGCTCCAATTTTTGGGAATTCCGGATCAGTATTATCATTGAGCGCATAATACTCGCGATATGGACTATCTGGATTCGTTTGCACATCAACAAACCACGGATGTAAATTACTCGTATGATTAAACACCATATCCATAACAAGCTTCATATCGCGTTCATGGAGTTCGGTAATTAATTGTTCAAAGTCTTCAAGTGTTCCAAATTGCTGATCAATCGCATAATAATCTTCGACATCATATTTATGATACGACTGCGAAGGATGCACCGGTGTTAACCAAATGCCATTGACACCTAAATCAGCTAAATAATCAAGTTTACTAATAATTCCGTGGATGTCTCCAACACCATCACCATCGCTATCCGCATAAGAATAGACAAATATTTGATACATCGTGCCAACTTCATTCGTCCAAGTCGTCATATCCCGCATTGGCTTTAAAAATAACTGACTAATAAGTAACACTCCGATTGCACAACTCATTATTACCCCAACGATAATTATCCGTTTCCAATTTAAATTCATAATTTATCCCCCTAAATGAAGCATTTCTCCTTCATTATACGCACTCTACAATCAAACAACAATTATTCAATCAGTGTTAGCGTTAACAAAAAACGGACTCCAAATTTGGGATTGGAGTCCGTTTTCAATTTATTTTTGATGCATTGCTAAAAGGGGTTTTAAATAGTATCCAGTGTACGAACCCTCAACTTCACTCACTTGTTCCGGAGTTCCAATTGCAACAATTTCGCCACCTTCATCACCACCTTCAGGACCAAGGTCAATTAAATAATCAGCAACTTTGATTACTTCCAGATTATGTTCAATAACTAACACGCTATCGCCGTTATCAACAATTCGTTGTAACACTGTGATCAATTGTGAAACATCATCGATGTGTAATCCCGTTGTTGGCTCATCTAAAATATATAATGTTTTTCCAGTTGGTCGTTTATGTAACTCACTCGCAAGCTTCACCCGTTGGGCTTCACCACCTGATAAAGTAATTGCGGATTGACCGAGTTTGACATACCCTAATCCAACATCGACAATTGTTTGAAGTTTGCGTGTAATTTTGGGAATATTCGCAAAAAATTCAACCGCTTCTTCAATTGTCATATCTAAAACATCATACACATTTTTACCTTTGTAGTGAATGCTTAATGTTTCTGAATTGTAGCGTTTTCCGTGGCAGACTTCGCACGGTACATAGACATCTGGCAAGAAATGCATTTCAATTTTTATAATTCCATCACCTTGACAAGCTTCACATCGCCCACCTTTGACATTGAATGAGAATCGTCCTTTTTTATAGCCACGTAACTTCGCTTCTGTTGTTTGTGTAAATAAATCGCGGATATCATCAAAGACCCCTGTATACGTCGCTGGATTTGAGCGTGGTGTTCTCCCAATTGGTGATTGATCAATATCGATAATTTTATCAATATGTTCAGCACCTTCAAGTCCATCAAATGCTCCCGGTCGTTGTTTGTTTTTATTCACAACTTGGGCTAAGGAACGGTATAAAATATCATGGACAAATGTCGATTTCCCACTTCCTGACACCCCTGTTACACAGGCTAAAAGTCCCAGTGGTAAGGTAATATCGATCCCTTTCAAATTATTTTCGCGTGCGTTTTTGACGACAAGTGTTTTGCCGTTGCCTTCACGTCTCGTCGTTGGCACTGATATAAATTTCTCGCCAGATAAATATTGTCCCGTAATTGAATTCAGATTTTTCATTACTTCAGCCGGTGTGCCTGCTGCAACAATTTCACCACCATGAATCCCAGCTCTCGGACCAACATCAATTAAGAAATCAGCTGCACGCATCGTATCTTCATCGTGTTCTACAACGATAATACTATTCCCTAAATCACGCATCCGTTTTAAGGTTTCAATTAAACGATCATTATCGCGTTGATGTAAACCAATTGACGGCTCATCAAGGACATACGTGACACCTGTTAATTGTGAACCGATTTGCGTCGCCAACCGAATCCGTTGTGCTTCACCACCTGATAA
Source organism: Culicoidibacterales bacterium (assembly GCA_051651525.1). Classification (GTDB taxonomy): domain Bacteria; phylum Bacillota_I; class Bacilli_A; order Culicoidibacterales; family ZOR0006; genus ZOR0006. Next base: position 6,723 of record JBOFSL010000349.1, read on the forward strand.
AGACCCCGCCATCCTATTAAGATTTAAATAGCCAATTCCGACATTATTTAAAAAACTTAACCGATCACGAATTTCTTTTAAGACAAGTGTCGCAATTTGTTGTTGTGTTGGTGTTAATTCTATTGTTTCAAAGAAAACAATCGCATCACGTACTGAACGAGCTGTAATTTGTGCAATATTTTGGTGATTGACTTGGACAGATAACGCTTTTTCATTTAAGCGATTACCATGGCAACTTGGACAGAGTTGCTCACTCATATATTGTTGAATTTGATCACGCATAAAACTGCTCGACGTTTCAAGATAACGACGTTCTAAATTGGTAATTACACCTTCGTAAGTCCCTTGACGTTTGTGAACTTGGCCACTATCAGTATGGAACGTAAAGTCGAGTATTTTTTTACTTCCATATAAAATTAAATTACGTTCTTTTTTTGTAAAATCTTTTAATGGTTTCGTGATATCAATCCCATTGTCTTTTGCTGCCGTCATCATCATTGAATAATAAGTTGAATCGACTGCCCAACCTGAAACCCCTAATAATAGTCCTTCCCCTAGTGAGCGATCCGGATCTTTAATGACTAAATTTGGATCAATTTCCATTTTTGTCCCTAAACCATTACACTCCGCACATGCTCCAAATGGCGCATTAAATGAAAATAATCGCGGTTCTAATTCACCAACACTAAATCCACATTGTTGGCAGGCGAAATGTTCACTAAATAAGAGCTCTTCTTCTTGCTCGTCAACGATTACGATAGCACGACCATTTGCTAACTTTGTCGCAATTTCAAGTGAGTCATGAATTCGACTTTGGCTATCAGCTTTCATCGCAATGCGATCAACGACAACCTCAATCGTATGTTTTTTATTTTTTTCGAGCTCATAATCATCTTCGAGTAATCCAATCGTTCCATCAACACGCACACGCACATAGCCATCTTTGCGTAATTGTTCGAAAATTTTCGCATGTGTCCCTTTTTGTCCTTCAATAACTGGTGCTAAAATTTGCATTTTCATTCGGTCAGGAAATTCCATTAAACGTTCGGTCATTTGTTGGACAGTTTGAGACTGAATTGGAATGTGATGATTCGGACAATATGGCGTACCGATTCGGGCATATAATAAGCGTAAATAATCGTAAATTTCTGTCATTGTTCCAACTGTTGATCGTGGGTTTCGGCTTGTTGTTTTTTGATCAATCGAAATTGCTGGCGATAAACCTTCAATCGTATCAACATCCGGTTTTTCCATATTCCCCAAAAATTGACGAGCGTACGCTGATAATGATTCAACATAACGCCGTTGACCTTCGGCATAGATTGTATCAAATGCCAACGACGTTTTTCCGCTCCCTGACAAGCCAGTCATGATTACAAGTTGATTTTTAGGAATATCAATATCAATATTTTTTAAATTATTTTCGCGTGCCCCTTTGACACGAATATATTTTTGTTCCATAGCGTTCACCTCATTCAAAACTTTTGGTCTTATTATACCATAAATTGCCAATACGACAATATCGGCATTTTTACGCCGTCTAAATTGATACGAATACCTGGTTATTATATCAAAATTCAAAAAAAAAACACGTATTTTCGTGTTAGGACATAAAAAAAGAACACCTGGAAAAAAAAGGGGGGAAAACCAGGTGTTCTTTATAGGGGATTGTTTTAATTTTGGATTTACGAGCTCGAATAAAAAATATAAAAGGGGGAATCCGAACTTGCGTAAGCAAAACTAAAACAGTGAATTTTTGTTACCTTGGTGGGGGACCAAGTTAACAAATTTTCTAAATAAAACTAAATAAAAAGGGGGGTTGTAAATAGGTTGCAACAAATAGGGGATTATTTGCTACACCGTTATTATACACGCTTTCGACTTAGAATGTCTTTAACCATTCATTAGATTGCATTAAAGTTTATTCTCCGTCTCTGTCTTTTTTATTACAAAAGTATGTAAAGGGTCCATTTTCGTAAAATTTACTCGTTATTTACTCATTGTCGCTTCAATTTCCATCATGGCATCTCGTAATTCTGTTGCCGTTTCGAAGTCTAATTTCGCTGCCGCCTCTTTCATTTCTTTACGTAAGCGTTCAATGAGCTTCATACGCTGTGGTTTTGACATTTTTTCTGGTTGGAAGCCGTTTTCCGTGTCTTTGACTTCAATACTTGCGGCAATCACATCGCGAATTTCTTTAATAATTGTTTTCGGAGTAATCCCATGAACTTGATTATACGTTTTTTGGACTTCACGACGACGTTGCGTTTCTGAAATCGCTGCTGCCATTGAATTCGTAATTTTATCAGCATACATAATGACGTGTCCATGTTCATTTCGGGCTGCCCGTCCAACGATTTGAATCAATGAACGCTCTGAACGTAAGAAACCTTCTTTATCAGCATCTAAAATCGCAATTAATGAAACTTCGGGAATATCAATTCCTTCTCGTAATAAATTAATCCCAACTAAGACATCATATTTTCCGAGGCGGAGATCACGAATAATCGCAATTCGCTCTAGTGTTTTAATTTCCGAGTGTAAGTAAGCAACTTTAATACCTTGCTCTTTCAAATATTTCGTTAGCTGCTCACTCATTTTAATCGTCAATGTTGTCACTAAAACTCGTTCATTGCGCTCAATTCTTAACTGAATTTGCTCGACTAAATCATCAATTTGATTTTTCGAAGGCTTAATCGTAATTTCCGGATCAAGTAGCCCTGTTGGACGTATAATTTGTTGAATCACTGGCAGCTTTGGCTCATATTCAAGCTCGTATTTACCAGGTGTTGCTGAAACATAGACAATTTGATTCGTTTTTGCGATAAACTCTCCAAAGCGTAACGGACGATTATCAAGTGCTGATGGCAAGCGGAAACCATGACCGACTAACATTTCTTTTCGACTCCGATCACCGAAGTACATCCCACCAATTTGGGGAATCGAAACATGGGACTCATCAATAAACATCAGATAATCATCTGGGAAGAAGTCTAGCAAACAAAACGGTGTTTCATCAGCTTCTCTTAACGTTAAATGCCGCGAATAATTTTCAACTCCTGTACAGAAGCCCATTTCGCGTAACATTTCTAAATCATAGTTTGTTCGTTGTTCTAACCGCTGCGCTTCGAGCAATTTGCCTTCTTTATTTAAGTACACTAATTGTTCAACTAACTCGGCTTCAATTCGAGAAATTGCTTCTTCGAGCGTATCTTGTTTCGTCACATAGTGACTGGCAGGTAAAATCGCAATATGTTGGCGGTCAACTAACATTTTTCCAGTTACAAGTTCAATTTCACTAATCCGTTCAATTTCATCACCAAAAAATTCAATCCGAATTCCGGCTTCGTCTTGCCCAATTGGAATAATTTCGAGGACGTCACCGCGAACGCGGAATGTCCCACGTGCAAATTCAATATCATTCCGTTGGTATTGAATATCAATTAATGCCCGCATTAATTCTTGACGATCCCATTCTTGACCAACCCGCACCGAAACAAGCATGCTCTTATACTCTTCTGGCGAACCAATTCCGTAAATACATGAAACTGAAGCCACAACAATGACATCACGACGTTCTAATAATGATGTCGTTGCTGAGTAACGGAGTTTTTCAACTTCATCGTTTACTTGGGCGTCTTTTTGAATATACGTATCTGTCGATGGTTTATATGCTTCTGGTTGATAGTAATCAAAGTTACTGACGAAATACTCCACCGCATTGTTTGGGAAAAATTCCTTTAACTCACTATATAGTTGTCCAGCTAACGTTTTATTGTGAGCAATGACGATTGTTGGTCGATTCACGCGTTGAATCACTTGGCTCATTGTAAAAGTTTTCCCCGTTCCCGTTGCACCAAGTAAAATTTGTTGCTTCTCACCTTGCTCTAAACCAGTAATCAATGCTTCAATCGCTGCAGGTTGATCACCACTTGGTTCAAATGGTGCTTTGATTTGAAATTTATCCATTTTCGTCCTCCTTCAAGCAAAAAAGCTCTAGTACAGTATACTACAGCTTTTTATAAATTTGCTAGTTTGTTTCTTTCACAATTTCAAGTACTTTTTGTAATTGAATATCGTGACTTTCATCGCTGACATATGCTTTTAACAAACTGTTGATGGCATTGGCTGTTGGCACATCAATCACTCCAGTTTTAGCCAAGCCTTGTGCTGTTTGGAATTGTTCTAACACTGCAACAAGTTTATCACTAAAGACACCGTCAACCGCTGGAACATCATAGCCTGATTCTTGTAACATATATTGTACCGTCAAGACTTGCGCATTTGCTTCACCGACACCGATTGTTTCACTTAAAATCACGCTTGGTAATTGATAATACATTGATGACGAGATTTCAACATCCGGTGTAATTCCCACATCGTTAATTGATGAGCCATCAGGCGTTAGCCAGTGTTCAACCGTTAATTTTAGGACTCCACCATTAAGTAAATCAAATTGTTGCTGGACGGTTCCTTTTCCAT
>JBOFSL010000350.1:0-2019 GCA_051651525.1 Culicoidibacterales bacterium
GCCTGAAATGCCTGTTGTAAATTCGGTTCATTCGCAAAAACTTCGTTCGCTAACGTCGTTGGGATGAACGGTGTCTGTGCTTGTGCCGTCGCAACTAAACACTGCTTCACTTTTGCTAAAGCGATACTCGGTTGCAAATCGTGGTCTTCAACAAGTTCAGCCGTAATTTTATTGATAATTTTCAAAGTTTCACTTGGTGATTGCTCAGCTTGATCGACTTGTAAAATAACTTCTGGCAAGACAAAACGTTTATCACCATCATAGATTCTTTTTCGATCGCGATAAAGCACCGTTTCTTGCTCAACATCAATTAATACATACGTTGTTGGCTTTTGACTACTATTCGGTAAAATCGCTTGGTGACGAATAATTTCATTTTCAACACCGGTTTCACTGTGTGTGACATGATGAGTATATGCACTTTTACGAGCTAACAGCACACACGCTACTTGTGACCGCTGATTATGTTGGTATTCGACGACGAGTAAATCATGATTCCCAAGCGCCTCACATCGTCCTAGCTCAAGACTGAAAATTGCCGCTAATTGATTCGCTAACCCGATAAAATCACGACTCTCACGATAGTGCGCAAGTAACGGTAAAATTGGGCTTGTTGGCATGAATTTGGCTGCTTTATGTTGTAAATCTGCTTGCACTGCCTCAATTTGTTTACTGACAAACGTCACGACATCCTCATTGTGTAAATTCAGTGGCTTTTGGGAAAATAAATATAATTGTGTCTCGAAATCAAAAATATGTAAAATTGCTTGCTGAATCATCGATGATTCCTCCTTTTATGAAATTAATCAACGAAAAAACAAGGGCATATGCTCAATCCCTTGTTTGTTTCATTTACATTTATTGTCCGAAAATTGCATGTAGTTCTGCTGCAACTTGCTCAAGATTGGCATGAATTACCCACATTCCTGAACTTGGATCAATTCCTGACGTAAATGTCCCATCTTGAGGGAAGCGTAGTTGCGTTAAGTTCCCCATCCCAATTTGGAATGCTGTTGTCCCAAGTTCAACCATTTTCGTAATTCCCATATTTGTTTCGACATACGGTAATACTTCACTCGCCGCCATAATTGCTCCTTGTAAGCCGTTATTGACTAAACTTTGTGAAACTGAGGTAATAATTTCTTGTTGGCGCTCAGTCCGTGCGTAATCTCCACCACTCGCATAACGAATGCGTGAATACGCTAACGCTTGTTGACCATTTAACACTTGCATTCCCGTTTGATAGATCCCACTTGCCGTTAAATGGGGCAATTCTTCAGTATCAACATCGAGGCTGACTCCACCAAGGGCATCAATAATTTTGGTTAAACTTGTAAAATCAACTGATGCATAATATTCAATATTTAAATCGAACGTTTGATTTAAGGTTTTTATTGCTTCTTGTGCGCCACCGTAGGCATATGCGTGGTTTAGTTTATCCATGCCGTGCCCATCAATTGGTACGAGCATATCACGCATAAGTGACGTTAAATACATTTGTTTCGTTGTTGGATTCAAGGTTGCAATCATCATACTATCTGAACGCGCTGGCTCACCAGGAGTTCGCGCATCGACACCAAATAAGGCAATATTGATGACTCCAGCTTCAGTCATGACATTTTCTTCACTAATTCCTAAATCTTCTTTTACAATTTCCGTATATGTCATTTCCGATTTTGCATACCAAACTAATCCACCAATCATCGCACCAATCGCGATAACGATACATGCTAATACACTTAATAAGCCAATTACGATTTTCTTTAACATCTTGCTCTCCTTAAAATTACTCTTTACTATTATAGCAAACTTACCAAAAAATAAAAATGCTTAATTGTATAATCAAATTGCACTAGTAAAAAAAGGGTACAAAAAAGCCCATGTGGATACCAACTTATCGTACAATAAGTGTTCGAACAACATTGCGAAAGAAGGTATCCAAATGGACATTTCTAATCATACACCAAAACAAGTAAAAAATAAACACCTATCACCAATTGAACGTGGACAAATTAAAGC
>JBOFSL010000351.1:0-2085 GCA_051651525.1 Culicoidibacterales bacterium
GTGATATTGCGCGCTTTCAAGCATACCTTCAGCAGTTGGATAGCCGTATTTATCAAGAATATGTTTTTCTAACGAACCAGCATTGACACCGATACGAATCGGGATGCTTTTCGCTTTGGCGGCTTCAACAACTTGACGAACTTTATCGTCACTCCCAATATTTCCAGGATTGATACGAATTTTATCAACACCAGCTTCAATTGCTGCTAGGGCCATGCGATAGTCAAAATGAATATCAGCGACAATAGGGATTGAAACCCGTTTTTTAATTTCCGCAATTGCTTGAGCATCGGCTAAAGTTGGGCACGTACAGCGTACGATTTGGCAACCAGCTTCCTCAAGTCGTAAAATTTGTTCAACAGTTGCGTCAATATCACGCGTTTTTGTCGTTGTCATACTTTGAATAACAACTTCATTATTTCCACCTATTTGAATGCCACCAACGAAGACGGGACGAGTTTGATTACGATGATACATGTCAGTCACTCCTTTGTATTTTATAGTAATAGTATATCAAATTTTTTTGATAAAGATAGTCAAAGGCATAAGGCGAAGTTGGAAACTTAAAAAAATAGGGAATTTTATAGCAAAAATTAAAAGCATATTCAGCGACATTTGAAAAATATCAGGATATAATGAAGACAGAAATAACAACTTCAAGAAAGAAAGAGGAAACAACATGTTTACATTAATTGAATTACCTTACGCTTATGACGCTTTAGAACCGCATTTAGATAAAGAAACAATGGCAATCCACCATGGAAAGCACCATGCAACATATGTCGCAAATTTAAACTTAGCATTAGAAAATCACCCAGAATTAGCTGAATGGTCATTAGAAGATTTAATCAAGGGATTAGATAAATTACCTGAGAGCATTCGTATGGCAGTTCGCAACCACGGTGGTGGTGTGTACAACCATGATTTCTACTGGTTAAGCTTAGCACCAAATACTGGTGGAGAACCAACTGGGGAGTTAGCTGAAGCAATTACAGCAACATTTGGTAGCTTTGCTACTTTCCAAGAAAAATTTGAAACTGCAGCGAAAACACGCTTTGGTTCAGGTTGGGCTTGGTTAGTGGTTGATGCTGAAGGAAACTTAGTCATTACTTCAACACCAAACCAAGATTGCCCATTAACAGACGGACAGACACCGTTATTAACGTTAGATGTTTGGGAACATGCATATTACTTGAAATTCCAAAACCGTCGTCCAGAATTCGCGCATGTGATTTGGAATGTCGTGAATTGGGATGCAATTGCCGCACGTTACGCAGCAACAAAATAAATCCTTGGATTCAGTGAGACCACAACCGTGGTCTCACTTTTTTAATTTAGTGATTTCTCATATGACTTTTATGTGTGAATATGCTAAAATATAGTACGAATAACGCTAGAAAAACCGAGGTTAAAAGCCAAGGACTGAAATAGAATTTGAAAGGTGCGTGTAACGTTCATTATGACACCAGAACACGAAAATCATTTAACCGAAACTGCCAAGTGGCGAACGAGTCTCATCATCATCATTATGTTTTTAATTATGGTTGTATATGCGATGCGTCTTTTTTATATCCAAGTTATTGAGCATGAAGTCTATGCAAAAGCGTATAACGAACAAAGTCGAATTACGTATTCAGCCAATCAGCCCCGCGGTGTGATAGTTGATGCCGATGGTAAAGTTATTGTCAGCAATAAGCCGGTAAAAAATATTAGTTATACGTTCCAAAAAGGGACGTCAGATGAAGAATATGAAGCAATTGCTGAAAAATTAGCGAACTTAATTGAAATCGATATTTCATTAGTCAATGATGCCGATCGTCGTTTATTCTATTATCGTAATAATACGAAAGCTGTTAAAGCGTATCTGGATGCGGAAACGCAAGCAGCCTATGATGCTAGTGAAATTGAATATGATGAATATACGCAAGCGATTATGCAGGCAATTCCTGATGATGTAATTGCGAATATGGATCCAACGATTATTGAAGCTGAGTATATTACAAGTATCATGGATCAATCGTCAATTAGCAAAAGTGTGACATTAAAGGCTGAAAATGTCAGTGAAGAAGAATTCGCCCGCGTTGC
>JBOFSL010000352.1:0-1847 GCA_051651525.1 Culicoidibacterales bacterium
GACCGCAAAATTGAACCAGCTTGATCCATTGAAATATTTAGAATATCTCTTTAGAAACTTACCAAATTGCGCTGATATACACAAGAAAACAGCCTTGGAAGCTTATTTGCCATGGGCAGAAAAGATTCAAGCAACTTGTGCCAAAATATAACAATATGAAAAGCTCACTGCTTCTGGACTTATTGTACCAAGGCAGTGAGCTTTTTTATATACGGTCGATAGTTACTTGCTTACATTTAAAATGAAGGGTATCGTATTAGCAGGAGGATCAGGAACACGCCTGTATCCATTAACAATGGTCACAAGTAAACAATTATTACCAATTTATGATAAACCAATGATTTACTATCCACTCTCAACATTGATGTTAGCGGGAATCCGTGAAATCTTAATCATCTCAACACCGGAAGATTTACCGCGTTTTGAGAAATTACTTGGCGATGGATCACAATTTGGAATTACGTTAGAATATAAAGTCCAACCAAGTCCAGATGGATTAGCACAGGCATTCATTTTAGGTGAAGAATTCATCGGTGATGATTCAGTTGCAATGGTGTTAGGTGATAATATTTATTATGGAAATGGTATGCGTAAAATGCTCCAACGTGCGGCTGAAAAGCCAGTAGGAGCGACAGTATTTGGCTATCATGTTCAAGATCCAGAACGTTTTGGAATTGTCGAATTTGATACTGATGGAAAAGTGTTAAGTGTCGAAGAAAAACCAACACAACCAAAATCAAACTATGCAATTACCGGATTATACTTCTACGACAATCGTGTTATCGAAATTGCGAAAAACGTTGAAATGTCGGAACGTGGTGAATTAGAAATCACATCGATTAACGAAGCATACCTTAATATGGGTGAGTTAGACGTTGAATTACTAGGGCGCGGCTTCACATGGTTAGATACAGGAACACATGAAAGCCTTGTTGATGCAACGAACTTTGTTCGCACAGTTGAATCGCACCAAGGTGTGAAAATTGCTTCATTAGAAGAGATTGGTTACATTAATGGCTGGATTACAACAGAACAACTTGTTGAACGTGGTGAATTGATGAAGAAAACTGGATATGGTCAATACTTACTAAAAGTGGCAAACGGAAAAATTAAGTACTAAAACTATAAAAAAATGACAAGGTGGAACTTGTCATTTTTTACAAAATAAGGAGAACGAACATGAAAGCAATAAAAACAAACTTACCAGGTGTATTTGTCATTGAACCAAATGTGTTTGGAGATCACCGAGGGTGGTTTATGGAATCATATAATCAAGCAGGATTTGAAGCGGCAACAGGAATGAAAATTGAATTTATCCAAGATAATCAATCATTTTCAGCACAAGTTGGGACATTACGCGGATTACATTATCAATTAGCACCAAAATCACAAACAAAGTTGATTCGTTGCACACGAGGGCGGATTTATGATGTTGCTGTTGATATTCGTCCTGAAAGTGAAACATACGGGCAATGGTTTGGAATTGAATTGAGTGAAGAAAATAAAAAACAATTGTTAGTTCCAAAAGGATTTGCGCATGGATTCATGACGTTAACGCCAGATGTTGAAGTTCAATACAAAGTTGATGAATTATATAGCCCTGAACATGATCGAGGAATTATTTGGAATGATTCAAGTATTGGAATTGAATGGCCGTTAGATGTAAAACCAGTTCTATCAGCAAAAGATGAAGCAGCACCATTATTGAAAGACGCTGAAAATAATTTTTAAGTGCTGACACCGTTTTTGCAAATCAAGTATGAAGGCAAAAACGAAAGGCAAGACAGAAAGTGAATATGAGAATTGTCAAAGAGAGCAAATCGAATATTTACGTCTGTTCTCCTTTC
>JBOFSL010000353.1:0-1182 GCA_051651525.1 Culicoidibacterales bacterium
TTTGAACAACGAATGTCAATATTTTTACGTGAGCAGCTACAAATTGAAGATTTAGTCGGCTTTGATAATCAGCTGAATCACCCAGAAATTTTGCACGTAAAGTTTGAACGTACAAGTGAAACTGTGTCTGAAAAGATTACACTTGATCGATTGAAGCAACAGCTTTGTTTTGAACATACAAGCAGCGACTATGACGTCAAACACACGTATCGTGGTGAAGAAGTAAGCGAATATATCGATCAGCTTGATGCTCGTCACTTTCAACCGCGAACGGTTCAAAATCCCGAAACAGTCATTGCACAAGCCGGACAACAACAGTTTCACTGTGAACTGACATTTGCGAATGAGAGTCGCAAGTTTGGTGGCGATTTTGATGCGGAAGAATTGCCAAGGGGATACAAGCTATTCGTGAATGGCATTGATAGCTTATTACAAATCAACAAAACTGGAACATTGTTTGATTCAGCTATATATGAACAAAGTAAATGGCGAGCCAATCAACACATTTTCTTGAAAGTTGAGTTTGAACACTGGGGTAAAGGCTATTACTATTTGAGTGATGATCCTACAATTCAAGTCGGTGATGAGGTCATTGTTCCAGTGGGGCAAAAAAATGTTGAGCGAATGGTTTCGGTCGTAAAAAAAGCGTATTATAGTGCTGCAAGCGCACCGTTCCCAATTGAAAAAGCGAAAGCAGTGATTCGAAAAGCGACGGAAGCAGATTGGGATGAGTTTGATGAATAAATAGAAAAGGGTGATTTATATGAAGTGGAAACCGCAAGTTATAAACTGTCCTGTTTGTAGCGAAAGAGTCGAAGTGTATGAAATTTGTGAAAATTGCGGATGGCAAAATAGTGGCGCAAAAGAAGGAGAGAACAGTCCACCAGGGCCTGAAACGATCACGTTAGGTGAGGCTAAAAGACGTTTCAAAGAAAATCCTGAAAAATATATTGTTGAAAATCGTATTGTCATTGATGACGATGAGTAATTCTAAGAAAGCAGATGAAAAAGTGAATATGGAGTAAAAAGAGTCGAAAATGTATATTAAATCAATCTTTGAACCACTTTGGTGGTTCTTTTTTGTTGGTTTCAAGCAGTAAGGTAAGCAAGTAACTATCCACCGTATATAAAAAAGCTCACTGCCTTGGTACAATAAATCCAGAATCAGTGAGCTTTTCATAT
>JBOFSL010000354.1:0-3476 GCA_051651525.1 Culicoidibacterales bacterium
GGCATACTGTTTGCGGAATTTAGCAGGCGTGAGGCCTTTTGCGGCTTTAAATTTTTTGCTGAAGTAGCTTTGATCTTCAAATCCGACTTGCAAACTAATTGCTAAAACTGGTAAATCGCTCTGCAGTAGTAACGAAACAGCATGTTCAATCCGGACATCGTGGAGGTGTTCGATTGCTGTCGTCCCAGTATACTGTTTAAAGACACGACAGAAATATTCCGGTGAGAGATTGGCTAAAGCAGATAATTCGCTCAAGGTTAACTTTTTGGCGTAATGCTGCTGGATGTAGTCAAGCACAACTTTGAGCATTACCGTCTTTTCATCAGTAAACGTTTGGCTGACATCAGTCACTTGGACAAATTGTTCTTCCACGAGTAAAATCGTAATCACTTTCATAAAGTTTGCTTTAACACTTAATTCCCAACCGAAGCGTTGTTGTTGGTAGTTACTGAAAATTTCATCAATTTCGGTGCAACAGCGTTGCCCCCAACTCGTCAAACGATCAATTTTTTGAGGAAATAACCACGCTTTTTGCAAAACTGGTGTCAAAAAGTGACTTTGGGCAAAGTCATACAACGAACGACTCAATACGTTTAAATCAAAAATCAACACATGGTGGGCCGAATTCAAGCCAAGTACGGCCTTAGCTGCATGTAAGTACGCTTGATTGATGATGAAATAGTCGCCAGCTTCGACGAGATATGTCTGGTTTTCAATCGTCAGCTCGAAACTTCCACTTTGACACGCTAAAATTTCAATTTTATCGTGCCAGTGCGTATAGAGTGAAATTTGTTCATTAATTTGTTGGTCTAAATAAATTTGAAATGGGACAATTGCCGTCCCATGACAGACAGTTTCTTGTAAGTGTTGGTCAACAAAGTTTGAATTTTGATGCATAATAGCCCCCGTTTGTCAAAATATACCTATTTTTCGTGAAAATATACCAAGAAAAAGCACGTTAATCCTAGTATACTCATAATTATAAGCAAAAGAAAGTCAAAAAATGGAGGAAATATACATGAAAAAACAATGGTGGCATGAATCTGTAGTTTATCAAATTTACCCACGTAGCTTTGCGGATAGTAATCAAGATGGAATTGGGGATTTACCAGGGATTATGAGCAAGCTTGATTATTTACAAACATTGGGGATTGATGTGATTTGGTTAAGTCCAGTTTATAAATCACCAAATGATGATAATGGGTATGATATTAGTGATTATCAAGAGATTATGGATGAATTTGGGACAATGGCTGATATGGATCAGTTACTCGCCGAAGCAAAAAAGCGCAATATCAAAATTGTCATGGATCTTGTCGTGAACCATACATCAGATGAGCATAAGTGGTTTGTTGAAGCTCGTAAAGGCAAAGAGAATGAATACCGTGACTACTATGTGTGGCGTGATCCAGCTGCTGATGGGAGCGCACCAAATGATTTAGGTTCGACATTTAGTGGTTCAGCGTGGGAATATGATGAAGCATCAGGACAATATTTCTTACACATCTTCAGTAAACGTCAACCAGATTTAAACTGGGATAATCCAAAAGTCCATACTGAAGTGTGGAACTTAATCAATTTCTGGTTGGAAAAAGGCATTGGTGGTTTCCGTATGGACGTGATTGATTTAATCGGGAAAATTCCAGATGAGAAAATTACTGGGAACGGACCAAAACTTCATGGATATTTGCAAGAAATGAACAAGCAATCATTTGGGAACTATGATGTCTTAACTGTTGGTGAAACATGGGGAGCAACGCCAGAAATCGCGAAACTGTATTCAAATCCAGCACGCAATGAGTTAAGCATGGTCTTTCAATTTGAACACATTAGTTTAGATGAACAACCAGGTAAAGCAAAATGGGATTTACAACCATTACAGGTAACAGCATTAAAAACGGTTTTCAATAAGTGGCAAACAGAACTTGATGGCCAAGGTTGGAATAGTTTATTTTGGAATAGCCATGACTTACCACGGATTGTTTCACGTTGGGGGGATGACAAAGCGTACCGTGTGGAAAGTGCAAAAATGTTAGCGACGTTATTACACGGAATGCAAGGAACACCATACATCTACCAAGGTGAAGAAATTGGAATGACGAATGTGAAATTTGCAACTATTGAAGAGTACGATGATATTGAAACATTGAATATGTACGCCGAACGTATCGAGCAAGGTTACAGCCACGAGGAAATCATGGAATCAATTTATGTAAAAGGCCGGGATAATGCTCGCACACCAATGCAATGGACAAGTGCAGCCCATGGCGGATTCACAGAAGGCACACCGTGGTTAACCGTGAATCCAAACTTTACCGAAATTAACGTTGAGCAAGCACTCGCTGATCCAAACTCAGTGTTCTATCACTACCAACGCCTCATCGCGTTACGAAAAGCGAATCCAACAATTGTCTACGGAACATTCACAATGTTAGACTTTGGCAATGAAGCAGTTTTTGCATACATCCGTGAACACGAAGGTGAAACAATCCTCGTCGTTTGTAACTTTACAAGTGAAGCAGCAATCTTCAATTTTGAAGCCGCAAAAGCATACGGAAACGGCGATATTTTACTCGCCAACTACACAACCGCACCACCGCTCTCACACACCATGGAATTACGCCCATATGAAGCCGTAATGTATAAACTAAGCGTCTGAAGCGTGTGACAGTGCAACAAGCACTGAAATAATCTGGTCTAAGACCGAGGAATTATAGAGTATATAGAGGAGTGACAACTTGGGACTTATCACTCCTGTTTGAAAGGATTACAACATGAGCAAGACAGAATTAGCAAAAATGATCGCTGGGGAATTGTATCAACCAGCAGATGAACAATTAACAGCAATGCGGATACACGCACGAAAGATGACACGCGCGTATAATGAAACTGAAGTTGAAGATTTGCAAGGGAGACAAGTGATTTTAAAAAAATTACTTGGTTCAACAACTGATAATTTTTATATTGAACCACCATTCCAATGCGACTATGGAAGCAATATTCAGTGGGGTGATAATAGCTATGCTAACTTCAATTTAGTCATTCTTGATATAGCGCCGGTAACGATTGGGAAAAACGTGATGTTTGCGCCAAATGTGACAATTTCAGCAGCAACACACCCTCTTATTGCCAGTGAGCGCAACAGTGGTTTCGAGTATGGCAAGCCAGTTATTATTGGTGATAATGTTTGGTTTGGATCAGGTGTGATTGTCAATCCAGGCGTGACTATTGGTGACAATGCTGTCATTGGAGCGGGCAGTGTCGTCGTCAAAGACATTCCGGCAAATGTCGTTGCAGTTGGGAATCCATGCCGAGTTTTACGCGCAATTACTGAAGCTGACAAAATGATGGAAGCAAATGTCTGAATCACTAGAAAATTAGGATGAAAACCTTCGAGCAATTGGAGGTTTTTTATGTATATAAAATTTTAACAGTCCAACGAAAAGGGGTTTACAAACTGTAGTATATGAATCACA
>JBOFSL010000355.1:0-4285 GCA_051651525.1 Culicoidibacterales bacterium
CATATTGGTGATAAATATGGTGGACTCCAACATATTTCAAACCTGAAATATCACTTTCATTTGCTTGGATTTCCGCTAAAATTTGTTCGATTTGCTCCTCAAAAGCTTCCAAAATATCTAATGAAATTTCGATTTCAATTGAATTTTTCCATTCATCTTCTGGGTATGTCACAACATTGGTAATGTTACGATTCGCAATGACAATATTATCACCATTTGTTGATAATATTTTTGTTGTACGAATTCCAATTTCTTGAACATGCCCAGCATAGTTATTTATTGTTACATAGTCACCAACACGAAATTGATCTTCTGTCAAAATCAAAAATCCATTCATGACATCGATAAAAATATCACGAATAATAATTCCAATCGTTAATCCCGTTGCACCTAATATTGTAATCAATGAGTTTGTTTGAATTCCAACAACTGATAAAATTTGAATAAAAATAATAAACCACACTAAATATTGAATAATATTAAAAAATACTTTCACAAAAGTCATCAAATACCGTTGTTTTCGTGTCAGATTTTGCATGTCTTGCTTTTCATCCATTCGAATTGTCCGATAAATAAAATTTCGTAACATCCGTAAACAAAACCACGTTAAAAACACGGCAAATAAGACAAAGGCAACTTCCCAAATTTTTTCAAATAAAAAATCAAGAAGCGGTGTGAAAAAATTTTGAATTTTAAGTGCCACTAAAAAATATGTCATTTTTAACCCTCAAGTAATCCAAGTGCCTCAAGAATTCGATTGAAGTCTTCGTCACTTGTAAATTTTATTTCAATTTTTCCTTTGCCATTTTGATATTTCACAAACGTTTTTGTCCCTGTTAACTGCGACAATTTATTTTGAAAAACCTCAACATCTGGATTAACTAGTACAGATGGAACTGATTTTTTACTTGGTGAATCCTGGAGATTTCGCACTAATTTTTCTGTTTCGCGCACACTCAAATTTTCTTGAATTATCAGATCAACAATTTGCTGAATGAGTTTGTCATCGCCAAGGCCAATTAAAATTTTAGTATGACCCATTGTCAAAATTCCTAATTCAATTTGTGTTTGTACTTGAACTGGCAATTGTAGTAACCGTAGCGTATTGGTTACATGCGAACGGCTTTTACCAACCCGCTTTGCAAGCGCTTCTTGCGTAAGCTTTAAACTATTGATTAACATTTGGTATGCATGTGCTTCTTCAATAATTGTTAAATCTTCACGTTGCAAATTTTCTAGCAATGCTAATTCCATCATTTGTGTTTCGGTGAATACTTTAACAATTGCTGGAATTGTTACTAAACCAGCTAATTGACTTGCGCGAAAACGACGCTCACCAGCAAGAATATCATAGCCAATGACTCCTTTACGAACAATAATTGGTTGGAATACCCCGTGTTCAGTAATTGAGTCTGCAAGTTCTTGCAATGCTTGCTCATCAAACGTATGTCGTGGTTGATATGGATTCGGTCGTAATTGATTCAACGGTAGTAACTCGATATCAAATCCGCTTATTTCTTCAACTGCTTCAACTTGAATCATGTCATCAAAGCCATTCACTGAAAAGAGTGATTCTAAGCCTTTACCTAAACCTGACGTTTTTTTAGTTGCCATTTTTTATCACTTCCTTCGCTAATTCCAGGTACTCTTGCGCACCGCGTGAACGTTGGTCATAATAATAAATTGGTTGGCCGTAACTCGGTGCTTCACTTAATCGAACACCGCGACTAATCGTTGTCGTGTAGACTTTTTTATCGAAAATATTTCGTACTTCTTCTTCAACTTCAGCACTTAAATTCGTTTTATTCACCATCGTTAAAACAATGCCTTCAATTACCAGTGTTTTATTTAAATGACGCTGTGCTAAACGAATTGTATTTAATAATTGTGTCAAACCTTCGAGAGCATAATACTCAGCTTGAATCGGTACAATAATACTTTCTGCTACAGTTAATGCATTGAGTGTCAATAATCCTAATGATGGTGGACAATCAATCAAGACGTAATCAAACTCAGTTTTCATTTCTTCGATTGCTTGTTTTAAACGTGTTTCTCGTCCTATAACACTTGCTAATTCAAGATCAACACCTGAAAGGTTAATTGTTGCTGGTACAACCCAAAGATTTTCAAATGGTGTTTCAACCATTGTTTCGTCAATTCGTCGTTCATCAACTAAAACGGTGTAGATACATGCTTTTAAATCTGCCTTGCTTATACCTAGTCCTGTTGTTGCATTCCCTTGCGGGTCCATATCAATCATCAACACTTTATGTCCTAATACCCCTAGGCTTGCTGCCATATTTACTGTTGACGTTGTTTTTCCAACTCCGCCCTTTTGATTTGTTATTGCAATAATTTTCATTTGTTGTGCTTTTCACACTATTCGTGAAAAGGCTCCCCCCCTTTTATGCTTTTGGCATGCGAATTGTTACTTCGTAGTACTCATCGTATTCTACTTCAGCAACTTCGACTTCTTGACCAAATGTTTTAATTTGACTAATCGTTTGCTTAATCGTATTCATCGCTAAACGAATATCTTTGCTTGCACGTTTTTTTATCACCGGTTTTTTATTCGGTGTTTTTTCTTCTTCAACGACTGCTCCTTGTTGCTGTTTAATTAATAATTCTGTTTGGGCAACATTCAATTCATTTTCAATAATAAATTGTAAAAATTCTTCACATTTTACGACATCTTTAATTCGTAAAAGAGCACGGCCATGACGTTCTGTAATCAATTTTTGATTTAAAGCATCTTGAATTGGTTGTGATAGTTTTAATAATCGCAACTTGTTAGCAATTGTCGATTGGCTTTTACCAATTCGTTTTGCTAAATCTTCTTGTTTTAAATTATGCAAAATCATCAATTGTTGATAGGCTACTGCTTCTTCAATAACCGATAAATTTTCACGTTGAATATTTTCAATAATTGCCAATGCTGCAGATTGTTCATCACTCATATTCTTGACAATTACAGGTACAGTTATTGCCCCATTTTTTTGTGATGCACGAAAACGACGTTCGCCAGCAATAATTTCATATTTATTTTCTGTTGTTTCACGGACAACAATTGGTTGTAAAATTCCATGCTCTTGAATTGATGCCGCTAATTCTTCAAGTGATTGCTCATCAAAAACTTGACGTGGTTGATATTGATTCGCAATAATTT
The DNA here is from genome assembly GCA_051651525.1 of Culicoidibacterales bacterium. Lineage (GTDB taxonomy): Bacteria > Bacillota_I > Bacilli_A > Culicoidibacterales > ZOR0006 > ZOR0006. The sequence continues at coordinate 3,167 of JBOFSL010000355.1, forward strand.
CACTCACTGCAATTTCTACAATTTTTTGTCGTTCATTCTCAGTTACTACTGCATTTTTTGTTCCTAAAAAATCAAAAAGACCCATGTTTTTCTCCCTTATTTCGATTTATAATGGTTTTTTCTTAATTTGACCAAAAGTTCGCGGATATTTTTTCGGCGTTTTTTTTATTTTTTCAACAATAATGATTGAACGTTGACTTTCTTCTTCAGGTAATTGCAATGTTACTTCTTCTATTATTTTCCCACCTAATAGTTTCAATCCATTTGTAGCTTCTGATAATTCTTCCATACCTGAAGCACCTTTCATCGCTACAAAATATCCCTGTTCTTTTACAAATGGCAAACATAATTCTGCCAACATATTCAGACGTGCAACTGCACGAGCTGTTGCTAAATCAAAACTCTCGCGATTATATTCGATAAATTCTTCTGCACGAGCATGAACTGGATTGACACCAGTTAACTGTAATTCAGTAACAACCGTATTTAAAAAAGTAATCCGCTTATTCAATGAATCAACAATCGTTAATTCTAAATGTGGAAACGCAATTTTTAAAGGAATTCCGGGGAATCCAGCGCCACTTCCAACATCGCACATTGTTGTTATTTTTGTCATATCAAAGTGAAATGCCAAGGTTAATGAATCATAAAAATGCTTTAAATAGACATCTTCTTTTTCAGTAATCCCAGTTAAATTCATTTTTTCATTCCACTCAACTAATAACTCCCAATAACGATTGTATTGTTGTAATTGTTGTTCATTTAAAGTAATTCCGTGCTCCGAAAGGGCATTTGTAAATTGTTCAACTGTCATTTTGCTCATCCTTTAGTATGTAGTAGTTATCTATTCTATCTTCTCTATTATACTACATTCTCGCTCAAAAATAATAAAAACGACCAATTCTTGCAACTAATAAAACTAACTCACTCTATATTCCTTGATTTCTGATACTTTTCTGATGTTTTTTCAAAATTGAACAACAAAAAAAGACGGTACCTTTATGGTAACGTCAAAATGATTCTAAAAAAAGAGCCTAGCGACTTCCTATTCTCGCAGGGAAAACCCAACTACATTCGGCAATAAAGAGCTTAACTTCTGTGTTCGGCATGGGTACAGGT
>JBOFSL010000356.1:0-1635 GCA_051651525.1 Culicoidibacterales bacterium
ATGAAATTCTGCTTCATCTTGCCGATATTCAGAAATCCCGATTGAAGCACCCAACTTATTTTTTCAAGTTCAATTGTTAATCCAAAAAAATTTGTTAGCATTTCATAATAAAATTGATCCGACTCACTAATCATATCGAAGTATCCAATTTTCAATTTTCGACTTTGTAGTTTAAGTAATTGATTTCGCTCTTCTTCCGTTAAAATTGGGAGTTGTAGAATCGATTTCGTCAGTGTCATTTCAATTCGATTTCGCCCACCAGTTTTAGCAAGATACACCATTTCATCCGTCGCGGCTAACGCTTGATGAAATTCTGCTTCATCTTGCCGATATTCAGAAATCCCGATTGAAGCACCCAACTTAATTTTTTTTTTGGTATGCGTACATTGAATTGGTTTTTTACAAAAATCGAGTAATTTCTCAGCTTGTTCATATGCAAGTTTATGGTTGCTATCTGGACAAACAATCAGAAATTCATCGCCCCCAATTCGAAAAGCATGTTGATTGATGTCTTTAAAAACTTCGCGGATTTTATTCGCAATCCCGACAACTGCATTATCTCCAGTTGTATGACCGTATGTATCATTAATTGTTTTCAGGTAATCAAGATCAATTAAGATTAAAATAGCTTGTTTAAATGCCTGTTTATTCGCCAATTCATCCAACATGTGACGATTATACAAGCCAGTCAAATAATCAGTGTACGCTTGTTTGTGAATTGCTTCTAAATTTTTGGTCTCTTCAAAAGTGATTTGTGTCAAAAGATTACTATTACCCATACTATCCTAATCTCCTTTTTACTAAATATACCTATTACTTTCTACCTAACTTGTATATTTTATCACAAACCTATAAAACTAACAATGAAAAGTCTTCATTTCTATTTAAAAATTAGATATAAATTCATTTTTGATTAACTTGATTGTTTAGATATACTTCTGCAATCGTTGACCTAGCCAGTCGCTCACTAAAACAATTCCGAATGTGAGTAACAAAAACCAAACAAGCGTCAAGCTCGCAAATGGGATGAGTATTTCTAACCATGTTAGTATCACCCAGTGCACACAGAAAATAGCAGTCACATTTCTACTCCAGCGTTTAGCAATCGCAACTAGCCAATTTGGTATGTATTGTAATATATAATAGAGTCCTCCTAGTTCAATTACTAAAATACTGACATACGTCAGTTGATCAATTAAACCGTGATGATAGTAGCGCGCATCTGTTTCCATTGCGTGTGGGAAACCAAGTAATATGTTGAAAATAACGATTAGTGCGAGACTGACCACACTCGCACTGATCATTATTTGGCGATACCATTGCTGTTTATCTTGGCAACGAATCAAATAATTTCCAAAAATAAAGCCTGCAACTGGATAAAAAATCCATGTCAAATATGGAAAATAAGAAAATTCATTCGCACCATAGAACAAACCAGTCACTGCGCCAATAAAAATATTTTCGGTTGGATACATCCGTAAAATAAGTTGTAGGCCCGAGCAAGCCACAATCAAGACAATGAACCATTTTTGGTGCCATTGCCAACGATTAAAGATACTAAAAGTTATCAGTGCTAATCCTGAAAATTGCAAAATATCGACATACGTAAGCTGAATAACCGCTTCTTTAAAGTAC
>JBOFSL010000357.1:0-1282 GCA_051651525.1 Culicoidibacterales bacterium
TCTTCAGATTATAAGTATGTAATTTTAGGATTGGTGTTTTTAAAGTACGTATCGGATACGTTCCAAGAAAAGTATGATCAACTACAACTAGAGGATCCAGAGTTTGCTGAAGATCGTGATGAATACATTGCCGAAGGAATCTTCTGGGTACCAGAAAAGGCACGATGGGCATATATTGCGGATCATTCAAAACAAGCAGAAATTGGGCAAATTATTGATCAAGCTTTGGATGAGATTGAAAAAGCGAACGATAGCTTAAAAGGTGTTTTAACGAAAAACTACTCAAGACCTGAGTTAGACAAGAACAAACTAGGACAAATTGTTGATATCTTTACAAACATTAGTGTCGGTGGCGAGGTAGCTCGTGAACACGATGTTCTTGGTCGAGTATACGAATACTTCCTAGGGAAGTTTGCAGCGAATGAGGGGCAAAATGGAGGCGAATTCTATACACCGAAAAGTATCGTTAAGCTGATGGTTGAAATGGTTGAGCCTTATAAAGGCTATGTCTATGATCCAGCTTGTGGATCAGGTGGAATGTTTGTCCAATCACAGAACTTTGTTCGTGAACACAGTGGGAATATTTTGGATATTTCCGTTTATGGTCAAGAATACAATTCAACAACATGGAAGCTAGCGAAGATGAACTTGGCAATTCGTGGCATCGAAAATAACCTTGGATCAAAAGGTGCAGATACATTCAATGAAGATCTACACAAGAACCTGAAAGCTGATTATATTCTAGCAAATCCACCATTCAATAGTAGTGATTGGGGAGCAGAAGCGCTAAAAGATGATCCGCGCTGGAAATGGGGTACACCTCCGGCATCAAATGCGAACTACGCATGGTTATCACATATGGTCGATAAATTGAGTCAAACTGGAATTGCCGCTGTCGTTTTAGCCAACGGATCACTTTCAAGTAATACGTCAAATGAAGGAGGTATTCGTAAAAACTTCATTGAAGCAGACTTAGTTGATTGTATCGTGGCATTACCGGATAAGCTCTTCTATACGACTGGAATCCCTGTTTGTATTTGGTTCCTAAATCGTGATAAAAAACAAAAAGGTCAAACACTTTTCATCGATGCTCGTTCAAAAGGCGAAATGGTGACTCGGAAATTACGTGAATTAGGTGATACAGACATCCGTTCAGTTGCCGATACATACATCAGCTATAAAAATGGGACAGGGTATGAAGATGTCAAAGGGTTCTGTAAAGTAGCAACAATTGAAGAAATTGCATCACATGATTATATCCTAACACCAGGTCGTTATGTTG
>JBOFSL010000358.1:0-2959 GCA_051651525.1 Culicoidibacterales bacterium
AAGTGGATGAAGTGCTAAAAACTCAGTGATTGCAGGCTTGCAAAACCAGAAAGCGGGTGATAAGACACCAAGGTTGGCGAAAATATCAGGATAAGCAATCCCCGCATATAATGAAATTAACCCACCCATGCTTGAACCAACGATTGCAGTCTGGTCAGCTTCGGGAAGCGTACGATACAATTGATCAATAACAGGCTTTAAACCAGACGCAAGCCAATCAATATAGGCAATCCCTTGCGCTTGGGTTACGCTGTGATCGCGAACAAGGCTTTGTCCATAATCACTAATCGGAAAGGGACTGTATTCATCAAGCCGAAACGTTGGATGATTATCAATTGCAACAACGATTGCTTTTGGTAAATCCGGTTGATTCAGATATTGCTGAACTCGCCACGATTGACCACCAAAAGCGATCGTATCGTTAAAAAGATTTTGTGCATCATGCATATATACGACTGGATAGTGGCGGTTAGATGAGTGATAATCACAGGGTAAATAAATGCTAATTTTGCGGTCGCGATTGAGGCTCTCAATCGTAGTCATAAATTGTTCAAACATAAAATTTTCCTCCAAGCAGTTAATTATTTTTGGTTACATATGGTAAAACGTCACTGACATAAGCGCGGAGGACTTCAGAAATACTCCAAGCTTGAGTGAAGCAACCACGACTTGTAGCAGCAAAATCGCCATCAAAAATTTCAGCAATCCCATTTAAACACCCATCTTGCAAGTGATCGGCAAAGACGTGACACATTGTTTGCGCATGTGTGATTGCTGTTGGTGAGTATTCATGAACTTTACAGTAGGCACTAATGAAGGCACCAATCGGGAAGGCCCACGTTGTTCCCATATGGTACGCTAAATCACGATTTAATAATTTTCCGAGATACTGTGGTTGATAGCGTGGGTCATCAAAACTGAGTGAGCGTAGGCCATAAGTCGCATATAATTTACTATAAACAGTTTGGACAACAGCGCGTTCTTGGACAGGTGGCAACATTGTGAATGGCAATGAGATTGCCCAAATTTGATTCGGGCGAATACTCGCATCAAATTCATCGACAACATCAAAGAGACAATTGGTTTCAGGGTTCCAGAATTTAGCTGTAAATGAAGTTTTTACTGTTTGTGCTAAAGTGGCGTAGTGTGTAGCATCTTCATTGAATTTAGTGCTTATTTGCTCCATAATCCGCAAGGCATTATACCACAGTGCATTAATTTCAACGGGTTTTCCATGACGCGGAGTCACAACGAGATCACCGACACGCACATCCATCCAAGTAACTTGATCAAGTCCATTTCCAGCATAAATTAAGCCATCAACATCCATCCCAATTGAAAAATCAGTATCAGTTGAGTACGCTTGAATAATTTCTTTCATTTTTGCATATAATTTTTTTTGAACGAAGTGGTAGTCACTTGGATTACCAGTATATTGTAAATATTGATAGACTGCTTGAATATACCAAAGCGATGCATCAACGGTATTGTACTGTGGATTGGCCCCAGTATCAGGGAAGACATTCGGAACGAGCCCGTTTTTAATATATTTTACAAATGATTCTAAAATTTCGCGGGCATCATCAAATCGTTTTGTCGATAATGTTAACCCTTCAAAGGCAATCATCGTATCCCGACCCCAATCAGCAAACCATGGATACCCCGCTAAGACCGTTTTTAAGCCAGTGCTATGACGATCGACGATGAAATTATCAGCAGCTTTGACGAGGTTGAGCGCAAAGTTATCAGTCAATTGCGATTGTGTCATTAATTTTTCTGCATAGGCTTTGGCAGCATCAACAATTTCAAACCCATCGCGATCGTCTAAAGCTTCAGTTGTACATTTTAAATAGAATTTTTTCGTTTCAAATGGCGCGAGCGTGAGCTGAATATCAACGGGTGTATAGTGATTATCAAGTGCACGACCACCGTTGCGATTATCGAATTCATAATACTGATTTTCTTCAATCAAATAATTTGGTGTTGCGGCACTAGTTGGTCGTAATGCGCGATCGTGGAACGTTCCTGCAGAAGCGAAGAGTTGAATCTGGCGAGTTGGGTCAACGTTAGGCGTAAGTTGCAGTATTTGAGAACTTTGACTCACTTTAAAGGTTAAATCAGCTTTTTCACTATAATTACCAGATGAACGATAATTAAATAATGGGACTACGTTTAAGTGTGCTTCATGGAGGCCGTTCGTAATTTCATAGCAGACTACGACCGTGTTTTTTCTCTGTTCGAGTGCAATTGTTTTGACAATATGAACATCTTCAATTTGATAGTGGTAGTGAGGCACAGCATCGAAAATAAACCGTTGTAAATACTGTTGACCATTTTTTTGTTCATTCACATATTGTTGTGACGTTAAATCATATTCCCGACCATTAATTGTTACTTGTTCTTGCGTACGCGTGAAGACGGCAAAACGTTCAACTGGTGGGTTAAAAGCAGCGACAAGGTAGGCGTGGAATGAGCGAAAGCCCCCACCACTGACACTTTGACCAGAAAAGCCACCAATTCCATTAGTAATGAGCCATTCTTTTTCATTACCTTCTGCGAGTGTCCGCCATGCGCCACGTCCGAGTGTAAATGTTAATTCCATAAGTAAATCCCCCTATATGATAGTACGTGTATTAGTATAAAATGAAAACGGTATCGTTGGCAATCATTAAGGGGGTGTTAACGGTATCAAAATTTTCACGATAAAGTAAAATAACCTTCAGTTGCTTTTAAAAGAAAATCAAGTAAAATAAAAAATAAGAAGGGTGTGGTGAGCATGAAAATCAGTTGGCAAGGAAGAGTAATGAAAATAAGTTCAAAGCTGTCTAGTCGGCAACAGCAACAAAGCCAACCATCATTAAGTAAACAACGACAACAAGAGTTACAGCTGGCAAAATTGCAACCATTGGCAAAAGATATTCAGCTAACACAATGGCAATTATTTGGCCATAAAATTGAA
>JBOFSL010000359.1:0-4148 GCA_051651525.1 Culicoidibacterales bacterium
CTTCAAATTTTGTTCTCATAAGACCGTCCTCCTGGATTTTTTATGCCTTATTCTACCAAATTAAATCCTATTTTTTAAGTTATATTTTGACTAAGTTTCTAGAAGTGCCCTTATGGCTTTTTTTTATTGGAAAAACATGTATAATAGCAAGCAATGAAAGATAGAGGGAATGAAAATGAAGAAATATCTATTTGATTACGGATTATTGACAACAACTTTACTGGAGCAATATCACTTAGTTGAAGTGAGCGAGCGTGCTGTCGGATTTGGTAAATTATTTACTGATGGAATGAAGCCGGTATTACTGAATGATGGTGATGATAATGATAAATTTTATGGTAAGCTTTACGAAGTTGAGTTCAATATTCTCGAGCAACTGACAAAAATTTGGGCAGAGTACCACCAAATTGAGACAATGGCATATACAGCGAATGGGATGTTTGAAGCGATAGCTTTTGCGCAAACAAAGCAACAAATCAAAAAAATGACGTATTTAGACTATCCAGAATGGAAAGTAGATACAAAATAAAGACTTTTCTAATTTTATTATAAGCTTTAAGTGATTGAAAAGTTAAAAAAATGAGTAAACTATCAATAAATCTTGAATTTTTTGTGTAAAAGTGGTATCGTTTTATCTGTAATCGGTTTCTTCTTATGAAAAATGGGAGAACTGTTAAAATGGAACTGGATTTAAGAGAGGAGGATGTTACATATTTTTAAAAAATATGTAGCGGATGAAAATTATGACACAAGCATGGCAAAATTTTAAAGGATCACGTTGGCAAAAAGAAGTTGACGTACGTGACTTCATTCAAAAAAACTATACACCATATGAAGGTGATGACTCATTCTTAGTTGGGCCAACTGAGGCAACAACAACATTATGGGCACAAGTTATGGATCTTAATACACAAGAGCGCGATGCTGGTGGCGTTTTAGATATGGACACGAAAACTGTTTCGACAATTACTTCACATGGTGCAGGATACCTAAAGAAAGAATTAGAAACAATTGTTGGGTTCCAAACTGACAAACCATTCAAACGTTCATTACAACCATTCGGGGGAGTTCGTATGGCTCAAGCAGCAGCTCACGCTTACGGATACGAAGTTGATGAAGAGGTTGTTGAAATCTTCTCGAAATATCGTAAAACACATAATGCAGGAGTATTTGATATTTATACTGCTGACATGCGTGCAGTACGTAAATCAGGAATTATCACAGGTTTACCGGATGCATACGGACGTGGACGAATTATTGGGGATTACCGCCGTGTAGCATTATACGGAATTGACTACTTAGTTGTTGATAAGAAAAAACAATTAGATAGCACATCACGTACAATGACTGAAGCAGTAATGCGTGAACGTGAAGAATTAAACGAACAAATTCGTGCATTAGTTGAATTAAAACAAATGGCTGCGGCTTATGGGTATGATATTTCAAAACCTGCAACAACGGCACAAGAAGCAATTCAATGGTTATACTTCGGATATTTAGCAGCAATTAAAGATCAAAATGGAGCGGCAATGTCATTAGGACGTACGTCAACATTTATTGATATTTATATTGAACGCGATTTAGCAAATGGTGTGATGACAGAGCAACAAGCACAAGAGTGTATTGATCACTTCATTATGAAATTACGTCTAGTGAAATTCGCACGTACACCAGAATATAACATGTTATTCTCAGGAGATCCAACATGGGTAACTGAGTCACTTGGAGGAGTTGGAGTTGATGGACGTCCTTTAGTTACACGTTCTTCATTCCGTTACTTACATACGTTACAAAACTTAGGTGCAGCACCTGAACCGAACTTAACAGTGTTATGGTCACAACGTATGCCTGAAGGATTTAAAAACTTCTGTGCGAAAATGTCGATTTTAACATCATCAATTCAATATGAAAATGATGATATTATGCGTATAACACATGGTGATGATTATGCAATCGCATGTTGTGTATCACCAATGCGTGTCGGAAAAGAAATGCAATTCTTCGGAGCACGTGCAAACTTAGCGAAATGTTTATTATACGCAATCAACGGTGGTGTGGATGAGAAATCAAAAGCTCAAGTTGGACCGAAATTCCGTCCAATTGAAGGTGATGTGTTAACATACGAAGAAGTTATGCCACGTTTCAAAGATATGATGATTTGGTTAGCTGAATTATATGTAAATACATTAAATGCAATTCACTACTCACATGATAAATATGCGTATGAGCGTATTCAAATGGCTCTACATGATAAAGAAGTATTACGTTACTTCGCAACAGGTATTGCTGGATTATCAGTTCTAGCTGATTCATTAAGTGCAATTAAATATGCAAATGTGACAGGAATTCGTGATGAAGAAGGAACAATTACTGACTTCTCTAGTACGGGAGACTATCCAAAATATGGAAATGATGATGACCGCGTCGATGATATCGCTGTTGAATTAGTTGAATTCTTCATGGGTGAAATTCGTAAGCATTATACATACCGTGATGGAAAACCAACAATGTCGATTTTAACAATCACATCAAATGTTGTTTACGGTAAGAAAACAGGAAATACTCCTGATGGACGTCGTGCAGGAGAACCATTTGCAACGGGTGCAAACCCAATGCATGGTCGTGATAGCTCAGGAGCAGTAGCTTCATTAGCTTCAGTTGCCAAGTTACCATTCAATCACGCATCTGATGGGATCTCAAATACATTCTCAATCGTACCAAACGCATTAGGGAAAGATATTGAAATCATTGTCGGGGATTTAAGTTTAGATGATTGTGCACCAAATAGTGCGTGTCGTATTCCTAACTTAAGCGTTGGCGTTGACGAAGAATAATTTAAAAGCATATTGTTTGCAAGGGGTTTCTTTTAGAAGTAAAATAAATTTGTAAATGAATTGAAGGGAGTGTTTAAAAAATGTCAGTAAATCAATCACAAATTGAAAACTTAGTCGCAATGTTAGATGGATATGTCGAGCAAGGAGGACATCACTTAAATGTAAACGTGTTTGCACGTGAAACATTAGTTGATGCACAACAACACCCAGAAAAATATCCACAATTAACAGTACGTGTATCAGGATACGCTGTAAACTTCAGCAAATTAACACCTGAACAACAAAATGATGTAATCGCACGTACATTCCACGGATCAATGTAAGTTGAACCAACCTCTAGACTTACGAAAGTCTAGAGGTTTTTTCTTGCCAATTTATCAAAATAAAAAGCATATAATAAGAGGAGGATGAAAAAATGGAAGGACGCTATCATTCAATTGAATCGTTTGGGAACGTTGATGGACCAGGAACACGGATGGTACTTTTTTTACAAGGATGCCCACTGAGATGCTTATACTGCCATAACGCCGATACTTGGTTGATGAAAGATGGAAAAACAATCACAGTTGATGAAGTTGTGACACGTTTTGAAAAAAATCAAGCATTTTACCGGAACGGTGGTATCACAGTGAGCGGAGGAGAACCACTCCTGCAAATTGAATTTATAACTGAATTATTTACGAAGTTAAAAGCAAAAGGGATTCATACATGTATTGATACGAGTGGAGCAGTTTTCCAACCTAGTAATGCACATCAAAATGAAAAGCTGAAAACGATGCTTGCAGTAACGGATTTGCTCTTAATTGATATCAAACATATTGATACGCAAAAAAATAAAGTTTTGACTGGTCAACCAAACGAGCACATGCTAGACTTTATTCGTTTTGTCGATTCGCAAGGTGTATCATATTGGATTCGCCACGTACTAGTACCTGGTTATAGCGATGATGAAATAGATTTATATCAACTTGGAAAATTTATTGGTGAGTTAAAACATGCAAAAGCATTAGAAGTTTTACCTTATCACGGTATGGGCGAAAACAAATGGGACATGATGGGAATGGAATATCCACTAAAAGGTATTCAAGATCCGTCAAAAGAATTAGTAGCACGTGCAAAAGAATTGATTTTTAAAGGAATAGCTGACCGTCGGGCAGAACTAAAATCAATTGCAAATAATTAAGAAAAAGTGAGTAAAACATCGTTCCAGCGGTGATTTACTCACTTTTTCCACAATAATAAAGACACACACGAAAGCGTTGTAAAAAGGAAAAGAAAGAAAAAGCAAAAAAGCAAAAAAAGATTGTAAAAAGT
>JBOFSL010000360.1:0-18359 GCA_051651525.1 Culicoidibacterales bacterium
GTGGAAATGGCTGTTAGTTGCTGGGACTTGGGTTGCCTTCCTCTCGAACTTTGTAACAGGATTTGGGCGAAATTTCTTCGACTTCCAACCATTACCATTTATGGAGACAACAATTGTCATTAGTATTTATGTAGTTGCACTCGTATATATTTTCTTTGCAACTAAATGGACGACAAAACTTATTGTAAAAACAAAATAATTTTAAAGTGGGAGTTGAAAACAACTCCCTTTTTTGTTGTGTAAAACAAGCAGTTAGCGTAAAATAAACCTTTAGAAAGGTGGAATGAAAATGACGAAAATTAATTTGGTGACAGCACCGATTGGGAAAACATTTTTGAAGTATTTAATTCCAAGCATTATTGCAGTTGTTTCTTCAAGTGCCTATATCTTTTTTGATACAGCATTTATTGGTATTGGTGTTGGAGCAGAAGGCTTAGCGGCCCTTAATTTTGCGATTCCAGTCTTTAATTTGTACTTAGCAATCGGTTTAATGTGTGGGATTGGTGGGGCAACTCTATTAGCGATGGCAAAAGGCCGCAACGATCATGAACAGCAAAATTACTGGTATACACTTAGCTTTGTTGTTAATTTGAGTATTGGTATCTGTTTGTCAATTATTTTGACAGGATGGCTGACTGAATTTATTAGCCTATTAGGGACACCAGTTCAATTAGGGAAACTTGTTCAAGACTATCTCCAAGTTATTGTGCCATTCTCATGGTTGTTCATTTTGAATTATGTATGTCTTGTGATGGTGCGTAATGATGGGAAACCACGGCTTGCGATGGTTGCGATGGTTTTGGGCAGTTTATTGAATATTGGACTTGATTGGTTGTTTGTTATTGTACTCAAACAAGGAATGCAAGGAGCAGCACTCGCAACATTGTGTTCGCCAATTGTCAGTGTATTGATTTTAGGTGGATATTTACTCTCAAAGCAAGCAACGGTTCGTTTTAAAAGGATATCAATCAAGTTTGCAGATGTAAGAACATTAATGTTTAGTGGAAGTGCAACTTTTATAATGGAAATAAGTTCAGCAGCGATCATCATCGTTTTTAATAGCTTACTTCAGCAACTCAGTGGTTCATTAGCGGTGTCAGCGTATAGCATTGTAGCCAACCTAGCAATTATGGTGATTGCGGTCTTTAATGGTGTAGCACAAGATGTGCAGCCTTTAGTAAGTACGAACTTTGGGGCAAATCAGGTGCAACGTTGCCAACAGGTTTTAAAATACGCCATATTGATTGCCAGTGGAATTGGTGGTACGAGTGCACTAATTGCTTGGCTCATGCCCGAAACTTTGATTGCCTTTTTTAATACAGATAGTCAGGCCTTGATTCCTGTTGCAAAAGAAGCAATTCAATTTTACGCATTCACCTTTATTTTTGCGGGAAGTAATATGGTGTTTATCGCGTACTTACAAGCAATACAACAAACCAGAATTGCTTTTGTGGCAGCCTTTGCGCGTGGTTTTTTATTGATTGCTTTGAATTTATGTTGGCTTGTTCCACTACTTTCAATTCAAGGGGTATGGCTAACGATACCAATAACTGAAAGTATGATTTTTATAGTTTTATCAATTTATATTTATCGGCTACGGATAAAAAATTAAATACAAAAAAACATCACGTCCTTGTATAAGCTTGTAATGTTTTTTTGCGATTTTGATACCATAAGTCAGACACATTCAAATCTCCGTTTGAATGTCAAGCTTTTTAGCGCAAAAAAAGATTATAATTTTAAAAAATAAAGGACTTTGCTTTACTTTGAACAAGGAAACACATACACTAATAAAGTAAAAACGGAGGAAGTAATAATGAAAATAATGAAAATAATGAGTTCACTAGTTGCAATGGTGAGTGTATTTGCTTTAGCAGGTTGTGGAAGTACGACAGAATCAACAAGCGATAGCTTACAAGTAAAAACAACGGTCTATCCACTCACATATTTAGTTGAAGCAATTGGTGGCGATGCTGTTGAAGTTACTTCAATCTTGCCAGCTGGAGCGGATGCTCATGATTATGAACCAACTCAACAAGATATTATTGCCTTAGGTGAAAGTGATACCTTTTTCTATATCGGTATTGGTGATCAAGAGTTACTCGTCGATGAGTTAGCTTCAGTTTTACCAGAAGTAAGTGAAATTTTCGTTGATGTTGCAGCGAACGTTGCTACGATTGAAGGTGAAGCCCATGACGATGAGGATGAAGAGGAAACAGAAACTGATGAACATGATTTATCACAAGATCCACACATTTGGCTTGATCCACAACGTATGGCAGCAATGGCAACAGTTGTATACGAAGTATTAGTTGCTGAATTACCAGAATTAGATGGGCAATTAACAGCGAACTACACAAGTATTCTCGCGCAACTCGAAGAATTAGATACGAGTTATGCAACCGAATTAGCGAAAATTGAGAATAAGCATACGTTAGTCACACATAATGCTTATGGATATTGGACAGAACGTTACGGATTGGAAATCATTGCTTTAAGTGATTTGACAAACAGTGCTGAATTAACGCAACAAGAAATTATCGCAATCAATGAAAAAATTGCAGCAGAAGGTGTGAAAACATTATTTGTTGCCCCAAATATTCAATCGAATTACACACAAAACTTTGTAAACCAATTTTCACTTGCAGAGTATGAATTGCAAAATTTAGAAACATTATCACAGGAAGCAATTACTGCCGGTGAAGATTACTTTACGGTGATGACTGAGAATTTAACCGCATTAGTAGCCGGATTAACAGAATAATAAAAAGCCACAGGGAATGTGGCTTTTTTATCGGAAACTCATTTGTAATTAGTTGAGTGAATTAGTATACTAAGACTAGAAATAAAGGAGTGATGAAGATGACGAAAGCTTTATTTGACCACCATATGCACAGTGAATTTTCTGCAGATTCAACACAAAACTATGAGGAATTAGTCCAAGAGGCAATTCAATTAGGGAAGAAGGCATTAGTTACAACCGAACACTATGAACCAATAAATGAAGCGAATGGCTTCTTTTGTATGGATATTGAAAAGTACCAACAACAAATTGAAACAATACAAATGAAGTATTCAAAAATTCGATTGTTAAAAGGAATTGAAATTGGATATGAAGGTTCCAAGAAACAACGAATTCAAGCGTTAATTGATAATGAAAACTTTGATATTGTGATCATCTCAATTCATACCCTTTTCGGTGGCAATGATATTGCTGGTACGTATAAAAAATATCGGTATTGGCCATTTGGAGATGATCCGGTTGAACAATATTTTCAAGCAGCAATTGAAGCAGTTGAACAATTAAATAATTTTCAAATTTTTGGACACCTTGATTATGTTTTACGATATGTTAATCGTCAACAATTCACAGTGAAAAAATATGAGGCGCAATTGACGCGCTTTTTCAACAGTTTGATTAGTAAAAACATTGCATTAGATTTAAATACGTCTGGCTGGAGTTACGGACTTGGTTATGCTCATCCGCAACCGGAAATTTTAAAATTATACAAAAGCTTAGGAGGAGTGTTAATTTGTTTAGGTTCAGATGCACATCAAAAACAAGATATGAATCGAGAATTCGAGCAAACTTTACAACTCTTGCAACAATTGGGGTTCACAACGATTACGACATATGAGACCGGAAAAATGGAGCAAATAACGATTGAGCAAGTGCTGAAAAACTAAAAAAGATACTGAAAGTATCTTTTTTTTATGATTAAAGCGAAATTCACATACGTTTCATATATCAATCGTATAATAAAATAACGAGGTGGAATCAAATGGCACGAATTTTAGTAATTGAAGATGATATTTATATTTTAGAATTAATTGAAGAATTTTTAAAAGCCCAACAATATGAAGTAGTGAGTAAAACAGATGGCATGAGTGGTTTGGAAACAGCATTGCAAGAACATTTTGATTTAGTGTTACTCGATGTGATGTTACCACAACTTGATGGGTTTTCAGTCTGTAAAATGATTCGCAATAAAAAAGAAGTTCCAATTATCATGCTAACAGCACTACAAGAGGAACAAGATCAAGTTCGCGGTTTTGAAAATTTGGCAGATGATTTTATTAGCAAGCCATTTTCATTTAATGTTTTGATTAAACGGATTGAAGCATTATTGAGACGATCACAACCATTGCAGAAAACAAATATTTTACAGTGTGGTGGGATCATCGTCAATCGAGATGCGTATACGCTGACTTATCAGGATATCCAAATTGAATGCACGGTAAAAGAGTTTGATTTATTTGTGTACTTATTAGAAAACTTAGGGAAAGTTTTAACCCGTGATCAAATTATTGATCATGTTTGGGGATATGATTATTATGCTGATAGTCGAATTGTTGATGCACATATCAAAAATTTACGCAAAAAATTACCACTTGATTGTATTAAAACGATAAAAGGAGTTGGATATACCATTGATCAAGCAATTTGTACATAGTCGTTTAGCAATTCGCATTTTTTTAATTACAACACTATTGATTACTTTAACAACACTGACTATTCACAGTTTATTTAATATGTTTTTACCAGGGTTTTATTATCAATATAAAGAAAAACAAGTGACAACACAAATTGCGGTCATACTTGAACGGGTAGAGGGGCGATCACTTGAGCAAGCAGTCAATTTGATTGATGCTTTTGCGATTGAAACAGGGATACAAATGATTGTAACAGATCAATCAGATAAAGTAGTCTTTGTTCCAAATATGTTATCACAATATCAGGTTGGGAATGAGGGACTTCCACAATTGTATGTGACACCAAAAATTTTAACATCAACAAAAGATTATTTAGTAGCAAAGAATGAGTTTCAACCAGTGAATATTACGGAGTCACTCAATTTAATTGTCAGAATTCCTTTACAACCAATCGATGAGGCAACGCAAGCCATCAATAACTTTCTACCGTATTTATTGTTAATTATTATTTTTGTCGCTTTAATTGCAGCTTTTATTTTTACACGGATGATTGCCAAACCACTCTTACGTTTAAACATGGCTGCTGATAAAATGGCGAAGCTTGATTTCACAGCAGATTTACCGATTGAGGCGAATGATGAAATTGGTGAAATTGCCCGAAGCTTAGCTGAACTCGCACATAATTTAGATCAAACAATGACCGAATTACAGATGGCAAATTCCCAGTTACTTGATGATATTGAGAAAGAGCGTGTGATTGAGAAACAACGTCGTGAGTTTATTACGACAGTTTCACATGAATTAAAAACACCATTAACGGCAATTTTAGGTCGCCTTGAGGGAATGATTTATCATATTGGTGCATTTAGTGATCGTGATAAATATTTGCAACAAACGTATGATGTTGCGAAACAAATGGAACAACTTGTTTATGAAATTGTTGCAGTTTCTAAACTTGAATCCGAAGAATTTAAACCAAAACATGAAACACTCTCATTGGCGAAAGTAACACAATCATGTATTTCAGAAAATCGTTATCTTGCGCAAGAAAAAGAGCAAAACCTGACGGTTCTTATTGAAACTGAGGTTGAAACTGATAGTGACATTCAATTATTGCGAAAAGCGATTATTAATTTAATCCGTAATGCTATTTACTATTCGCCAAGTGGTGCTGAAATTGTCGTCAACGTTAAGCAAGAAGCGGAACAATTGGTCTTGAGTATTAGAAATACAGGAGTCAGTATGACTGCTGACCAAATTCAGTATGTACTTCAACCGTTTAATCGTTTGGAACAATCACGTAATCG
The DNA here is from genome assembly GCA_051651525.1 of Culicoidibacterales bacterium. Taxonomy (GTDB): domain Bacteria; phylum Bacillota_I; class Bacilli_A; order Culicoidibacterales; family ZOR0006; genus ZOR0006. Next base: position 5,742 of record JBOFSL010000360.1, read on the forward strand.
TCAAACTGGTGGAAGTGGATTAGGGTTATATATTGTGAGTCAAATTGCGAAACGATGTGGCTATCAATTTATCTTAAGTAGCGAGGCAACGTATGTTGAAGCAAAATTATTCATAAAAGTGGCAAGTAAATAATAATTAGACTATAAATTACTGAAATAGTTGTCAAAACTGAGCGCAAACGTTAGAATTAGAACGTATTCAAAAAAAGCGAATAATCCGTACTTTCAAAAAAGTTAAGAGGTCGCAAAAATCAAAAGTAAACTTTGGGAGTTTCGCAGCGTTGAACAGAGTTGAAAGGGATTTTTGCCGAAATATGCGATGATGCGAAGCACCGCATGTTGGGGCGATTCTAAAGAAGAATCGTACTGTCATTTGTGGGAACAAATTGTGTGCTGGCTTGATATATACAAGGATCTTTTAACAGTCAATTGAAGTTTGGTTTCAATTGACTTTTTTGTATCGAAAAATATCAAAATGAAGAGGATATAGTTTATGGAATTATTATTAACGTTATTTCCCCCGCTAGTCATTGTTATTTTAGTTTTCACAACTAAGCGGGTATTACTTTCACTAAGTGGTGGAATTGTCGCAGCATTACTAGTGTTAACACAAGGTAATTTACTCGCGATGCCAGGTGTACTATTTGAGTATGCTGCCGGAATTTTTACAGATGTTGACACAATGATGCTCTTTGCGTTCATCATTATTTTATCTTCAGCAATTAGTATTGCGCATGCCAATGGTGGTACAAAGGCACTGGCTGATTGGATGTTCAAGCGAGTGAATACGCCAAAACAAGCAAAATTATTCGGGTTAGCTGCCGGAATTGTCATTTTTTTAGATGATAGTTTTAGTACACAAATTGTTGGACCAGTTACACGCGAGTTAGCTGATGATAATCATGTATCACGTGCCGAATTAGCGTATATTATTGATACGACAGCGGCATCAGTTTCTTCGGCAATGCCGATTTCAAGTTGGACTGGACTCATCATTGGGAGTTTAACAGCAACAGCATTATTTGCGAATGCCAGTCAAGCATATTTCACAATTTTGACAATTAATTTTTATTCGATAATTGCTGTGTTATTATGCTTTTTAACAATTTGGTTTGATATTCAAATTGGACCAATGAAAAAAGTTGAACATCAGTCGTTGGCTGGAAATGATCCTTCAAAAGCACACGTTGATGCAGATGAAGGAATTCATGAAAACAGTAATATTTGGAATATTTTATTACCATTAGGATTAACAGTTTTAGTTACAGTAGGGGTATTTGGATATACTGGCTATATTGGTGCCGTTGCGAATGGTATTGAACAAGTGACGATTATTGATATTATGTCAAATATGAATTCATCGCTGGGGCTCTTTGTTGGATCACTGGTAACTTTAGTTATCGTCACAATTCAAGCACTCATTGTAAAATTACCGAGTAAAACTTATTTCAATTCACTTGCAACTGAAGCTGTAGGAGCGTTAGGCACAGTCATGATTCTTGTCTTGGCATTTATTGCTTCAGATATGATTAAAGCACTTGGATTAGGTGAACAACTAGGTGTAATTATTCAAAATTTACAAATGCCATTGTTCTTATTACCATTATTATTCTTAGGGATTACTTCTTTCTTTTCATTCGTTGCTGGAACAAGTTGGGGAACAATCTCATTATTCGTACCAATTGTTGCAATTATTGTAAACGCAATTGATCCAAGTATGGTGTTAATTTCAATATCAGCCGTTATAAGTGGAGCAGTCTTTGGTGATCATGCGTCACCGCTGAATGCCAATACAATTCTTTCAGCATCGGGTGCGCAGTGTCGCCCTGAAAGTCACTTTGAAACGCAAATGCCATATGCGTTATCTGGGTTAGCCGTAACAGCATTGGCATTCTTAGTATTGTCATTAACAGGAAGCACATTACTTGCTTGGAGTGCAGTATTTGTAGGATTAGCGATTTTCGTAATCATTGGTCAAAAAATTACGAAATAACTACTGAAAACAAACTAAAAAAATGTTCTAATGAGCATTTTTTGTTTAATAGCATAATTTAAAATTAAGCTATTTTTTTTATAAAATATAGCTTTTTTTTGTTAAAATAAAGAGGAAAGATCGAAGAGGGGTACATAAATTGAAAAAAATAGCAATAATGATAATAAGTATTATGTGTGGATTAGCAATGATATACGGAGCAGGTGTTTGGTATTTTCAAACACATTTTCTACCTGGGCAAATAATTCAAAATATTGAAGTAGGACTCCAAGAACAAACTGCAGCAATCGCGGCGATTGATGCGGAAATTGCAAACCAAAAAGTCACAATTGAAGCTGTTGACAGCCAAGTTGAAGCAACACTTGATCAACTTGGTGTACAAATTCAGAGTCAAACACTCGTGGAACAAACGTTTGAACAACAAAATGCCTGGTTATGGCCAATACAAATTTTAGAAGTTGAAGCGACAGAAACTCAAGAGTATCAAGTTGAAACAGAAAAGTTAACAGAAGCACTCTTCGCACTCGGTATCACGAATCCAGAAGGAAAAATTCCGACAAGTAATGCCGGAATTACTAAAACGGAAACGGGATTTACTTTGAATGATGAAGTATCCGGAACATTATTGAATGCAGAAAAAGCAAATGAGCTTGTTCAAGCAGCATTAATTCATGGAGAAACAACGATTTCGGTAGTTGAAGCGCAAGAGCAACCAACACTGAGTGGAGCTGAACTGGAACCGATTATTGACGAAGCGAATGCAATGATTCAAGCCCAACAAACATTAACAATTCGTGAAGAAAAACTTGTGTTTGAACCAAGTCAATTAATCAACTGGGTTGGAATTAACGAAATGAATGAAATTTACGTTGATGATGAAGCGATTTGGAGCTATATCGAAAGCTTAGTAAGTGACTACACAGTGATGGGTTCGGCAAGCACATTAAATGCTGCAACAATGCAACAAAATGGCGGTATGTCAGGATCGACAATTGAAGTCAATCAAACAACTGCGGCTTTAGTAAATGCAATTCGTAGTGGGGCAACACAAACGGTTAGTGCAAGCATGCAAACAATCAGTTCACCAACACAAATTCAAGGTGTCGGTAATACATATGTACAAATTTCATTAACAGATCAAAATTTATGGTATTATCAAGATGGTAAAATGATTATTGACCAAGCAGTTGTGACAGGTGATGACACGCAAGGATGGGGTACAATCACGGGAGTGTATAGTATTCAAGCGAAAGAGCGAAATGCTGTACTTGAAGGCTACAGCTATGGTTGGGATTATTCAGTACCAGTTGACTATTGGATGCCAATTCATTCTGATGGAACGGGAATTCATGATGCTTCATGGCATAGTACATTTGGTGGCAGTGTCTATTTAGGGAATGGTTCACATGGGTGTATTAATTTACCACCGGCTGTGGCAGAACAATTATTTAATGCAGTATCAGTTGGAACACCAGTTGTTATTTATAAATAATGCAAAAGCAAAGGGGAGACTCTTTGCTTTTTTTACTGGGAAAAACGTGGAATTTCATGTATGATAAACAAAGAAATATTTGAAAAAGGGCGGAAGAAGATGGTTTGGAGTATATTTGCGGTAATTGGGACAATTGCATTCTCATTAAGTGGTGCAGTCGTAGCAATGGAAGAAGAATATGATATTTTTGGGGTCTTTATTTTAGGATTTGTGACAGCATTTGGCGGTGGTGCCTTACGAAATTTATTAATTGGTTATCCAGCACAATTAATTTGGCTACAAACACCACTTTTTATTACTGCAAGTCTGGCAATTGCGCTCATTTATGCATTTCCAAAAATGCTACGTTATTGGCCAAAAATTGAAGATATTTTTGATGCAGTAGGCTTAGCAGCTTTTGCCGTTCAAGGTGGGATGATTGCTGTTCAAATTGATGCACAACCAGTAGCAATCGTCATGGCAGCACTATTCACAGGAATTGGTGGTGGAATTGTTCGGGATTTATTAGCTCGTAGACAACCACTGATTTTTCGAAGTGAAGTATACGCGCTCTGGGCATTGATTGGTGGAATCTGCCTACTTATTCCTGCCATACAAGAACAATTTTGGTTACAAATCATTTTATGGTTAACATTGATGACGTGTCGCTTAGTATCAATTCAAAAAAATTGGCATTTGCCAAGACGCCGATGGCATGAAGTTTGCCCAAAATAAATGATAAAAGTCGAGATGTTTAAATAAATATTGATGAATTTATCAATATTACGAGAATAACCCTTTCTTTCATTTGAAAATCTAGGTATAATTAAACAAATATTTTGAAACTAAGAGGGAGGGATGTTTGTATGGAATCATTATACAAACGTGTTATTGTCGGAGTTGATACAAGCGAAACAGCAATGCGAGCATTTGAACGGGGAGTAGCATTTGCACGGGAAAGTCGTGCTGAGTTAGTATTAATGTCAGCAGTCCATTTAACAACAGATGCAGAAATTGCTGGACCAATTATGAACGAGGTTGGCTTTAGTCAAATGATTGTTCAGTCAAATGAAATTAATCAATCAGCAGTCGAACGTCGAAAAGTATACGTTGAAAAACTAGCAGTTCAAGCAAAAGAAGCCGGTGTTGAAGTAGTGACAATCGAAGTAGAATTAGCACAAGCAGTTGATTTACTTTTAGAAACATACGAAAGTTATGAACAAACATTAATAGTATTAGGTGCTACAAATAAAAAAGGAATTCAATCAATATTACTAGGCTCAGTCAGTAAATTTGTGGTTGCACACGCACCATGTGATGTTTTTGTTGTTCGATAACATAAAAATAGCGAGAAAAGCTAAAAGCTCGTGCAACGCACGAGCTTTTGTTGTATGATGAAATAAAAATAAGGAGGTAAATTATGTTTACAACATTAGGACAATTAGATTTAACAACGACTAAACAATTAGTTTTTGCAATTGCAGAAACACAAACACACGAAATGGTGGCAGAATTACTCCCACAAGCGCGAGTGAAAGCAGCGTATAAGACGATCACGAATTTACCAACGTATGGTCAATATTCATTCGCAGATATCACGGTTCTTGGATTAGGGGAATGTGAAGCGATGACAGCAACGAAGTTACGTAATTTATTTGGCGCATTTGCCAAAACGATAACTGCTGATTTCATAATCCAACTTGATGATTTTGTAACACCAACACTTTCATTACGTGAAGTTGCGGCAATTTTTGCTGAAACATTTGTGATTGCACGTTATGAGTTTAAAAAACACGGTCAATTTACAGCAAAATATACAAAAGTGGCAATTAGCGTAGTGGCATCAGAAAATGTTCAATTAGAATTAGCGCAAGGGGAAGCAATTGGAACTGCAATTAATCATGCACGAACACTTTCAAATGAACCTGGTAATAAAATGACGCCGCGTGATTTAGCAAAACATGCAAAAGATTTAGCGAAAAAATACCATTTAGAGTGTCATGTTTTAAAAACAGCGGACTTACTCAAAATGAAAGCTGATGCATTATTAGCTGTTAATCGCGGGAGTGATGAACCTGCGCGAATGATTGTTTTAAAATACCAAGGGTTAGAGAAATGGGGAAATCCAACAGCACTTGTCGGAAAAGGTTTAACTTTTGATGCCGGTGGATATTCTTTAAAAATTAGTGGTTCGATGCAAGGGATGAAGCATGACATGACCGGAGCAGCCAACGTACTTGGTGCAATGGAAGCAATTGCACGAATTGGTGTCAAAGCGAATGTCTTAGCGGTTATTCCAGCCACAGAAAACTTAATTAATGGCCGTGCTTTAAAAGTTGATGATGTGATTGATTCATTAGCTGGAAAAACAATTGAAGTCAATAATACAGATGCTGAAGGGCGTTTAATTTTAGCTGATGGTATTGAATATGCTCGCCAACTCGGGGCAACACGAATTATTGATATGGCAACGTTAACTGGAGCGTGTGTTGTTGCACTCGGAAGCGCGATGACAGGTTTATTCAGTAATGATGACACTTTTTATCAAGAGTTTATGACTGCAGCTCAAACAGCTGATGAAAAAATTTGGCGTTTACCTTTAGATGAAGCATACACAGAGCAAGTTCGTTCAAGTAAAGTTGCGGATTTAATTAATTCACCGAGCCGTGAAGGTGGTGCTTCAATTGCAGCCGCATTCTTACAAGAATTCGCCCAAGAAACAGCATGGATCCATTTAGATATTGCTGGAACTGGTGATACAAAATCAGCTTCAGATCAAGGTCCTGCCGGAGCAACTGGAGTTATGGTTCGGACATTAACACAACTATTTTTAAATCAAGAATAATCAAAAAAGCGATTCAACAGAATCGCTTTTTTGATAAGTTTTTATCGTTTAGAGGTTTTTTATCACGATGGAGATAAAAAAATAATCAGTGAACTGATTATTTTTGATAAATTAGAATGTTGGGAAAACACCAGGTCCAAGTGGTAAATTGAACGTAAACCAAATGAAGAAGGTAATTGACCAGAAAATTAAGAATGAAATTGAGTACGGTAACATCATTGAGATGAGTGTACCAATTCCTGTTGAAGGTTGCCCGTCAACATCGTATTTTTGTGAGAAAGCAATTACGATTGCGAAGTATGACATTAATGGCGAAATAATATTGGTAACTGAATCACCGATACGGAAAGCCATTTGTGTCGCCTCTGGAGTAATTGCAAGAGCCATGAACATTGGGACGAAAATTGGAGCCATAATTGCCCATTTCGCACTTGCAGAACCAATGAAGATATTAATGATTGCTGCAACAATAATGAAACCAATCATTAGTGAAGGACCAGTCATCCCAATATTTTCAAGGATTGTTGCACCATTTACGGCTAACAATGTACCTAAGTTTGTATAGTTGAAATAAGCGATAAATTGAGCAGCAAAGAAGACTAAGACAAGATATCCACCCATCGTACTCATTGATTTAGCCATTGCGCGAACAACGTCTTTATCAGTTTTGAATGTCTTCGTGGCAATTCCGTAGAAGAGACCAGGGACAGCGAATAATAAAGCGATTAATAAAACAATTCCACTCATGAGTGATGATTTCAAGAAATCAGCAGTCGGATTTGCCTCAGTAAACGGATTTAAAGCATTACCAGGCCAACCAAGGTAGACAACAACAGCCAAGAAGATGAAGAAAGCAACTCCAGCCCAACGTAGCCCTTTACGTTCGATTGGTGTGATTTCAATTTTGTCATTACCTGAATTGGCACCCTTGTATTTTCCAAGGCGCGGTTCAACAATTTTATCGGTAATAATTGCTCCGATAATTGTGATGATAAAGGTTGAAACAATTAAGAAGAACCAGTTTCCAGCAACACTTACTTGATATGTCGGATCAATCATATTCGCTGCTTGTTGAGAAATCCCAGCAAGTAATGGATCGGTTGGACTTAAAAGTAAGTTGGCACTAAATCCACCAGATACACCGGCGAAAGCAGCGGCAATCCCAGCAAGTGGATGCCGACCAAAACTTAAGAAGATAATTGCTCCTAACGGGATTAAAACAACATAACCAGCATCACTCGCGATATTGGCCATAATTCCTAAGAATACGACCATTGCCGAAAGTAATGGCTTCGGTGCAACAAGAACAGCACGACGTAGTAAGACTGAAATTAATCCTGAACTTTCAGCAATTCCAACTCCGAGCAAAGCAACAAGTACAGTACCAAGTGGCGCAAATGATGTGAAGTTTGTCACAGCTGATTCAACCATGTATTGTAAACCTTCAGGTGTCATTAATGAAACAGCTTGAACTGTTACCATACCAAGTTCTTGGGTTTTCGGATTGATTGATTCATAAGTTGCGCTCAGACCAGCTCCAGCTGCAAAATGTGAAACAGCAATAATTGCCAGTGCAAAAATCATAAAGAGTACAACTGGATCTGGAAGTTTGTTTCCAATACGTTCAATCCAATCTAAAATGCTAATTGAGTGTTTTTTCTTTTTTGATTGACTCATAATAAATAGACCTCCATAAAATTTTAAAAGTAAACATTAAAATTCTATCACGATTTGACTTTATAAACAATGAAAAAAGCCTGGGTAGGCTTTCTTTTAACGATTGAAGATGAATTTTTCAATAACTTGAACAATACCTTGTTCGTTATTTGATGCAGTAATATAATCAGCAGCAACTTTCACTTCAGGACGAGCATTATTCATTGCTACACCAAGACCGGCAAATTGAATCATTGTTAAATCATTACCACCATCACCACAAGCAATTAAACTTTTAGGTTTGGCATTAATGAGTGAAAAGAGGCGATCGAGACTAGCACCTTTATCGATTCCTTTCGGTGTGACTTCTAAGAAGAACGGTAATGAACGTGACACGGTGTAATCAGCACCAAGGTCAGCTTTGACTTGCGCTTCAATTTCATCGATATATTCAGCAGTATGCACAAAAATAATTTTTGCTGATGGGCGATTGAAATCCTGAATTTCAGCCATAGCCATTCCAGTAATATTTGCTTCAATCGCGGCATAATCATTAATTTTATTCGTTAAAATTGTTTCATCGTCATAAATAAGGGTCGAAAAAGCAAAGGATTTACTGTATTCGTATAAATGTGAGACGTCGGCAGCAGTTAATTCATGTGCACTAATTCGTTTTTTTGTTGTTAAATCAAACATGTACGAACCATTGAATGAAAGTAAGTAGCCACCAAATTTTTCAGTTTGTAATTGTTTAGCAAAATCAAGCATCGCGTATGTTGGGCGACCAGAAGCGAGAATTAATCGCACACCTTGTTCTTGTGCTTGAATCAGTGATTGCATTGTTTGTGGATCAATCAGATGATCGTTCGTTAATAGCGTACCATCAAAGTCGAGAGCCAAATATTTATAAGTCATTGTCAAATCCTCCTAATTATGTTACTAGTAGTGTATCATGTTTAGTTATGGAATCGAAAGGAAAAAAATTTATGATGAATCAAATTTCTAAAGAGTGGCAATGCCAATTATCAGAATTTTTCGAAAGTGAACAATGGCAAAAGCTGCAAATTTTTTTGAAAAATGAATACGAACAATACATCGTTTATCCGGCGCAAGCAGATATTTTTAAAGCACTGCAAGCAACATCATATCGAGATGTTCGCGTTGTCATTATTGGACAAGATCCATATCACGGAGTGAATCAAGCGAATGGTTTGAGCTTCTCAGTTCAAGCAACGCAACCAATACCACCAAGCTTACGAAATATTTTTACTGAATTGGAAAATGATTTAGATATTACAAGAAGAAACCCAGATTTAACTGACTGGGCACAGCAAGGGGTATTATTATTAAATACAGTGTTAACTGTTCGGGCACAACAACCAAATTCTCACCAAGGGCAAGGTTGGGAAGGATTGACCAAATTAGTAATTGAACGTTTAAATGAGGCTAAGCAACCAATTGTGTTTGTGTTATGGGGAAAATCAGCACAAACGTATCGGAAATGGATTGATAATCCTCATCATCTTATCATCGAAAGTCCACACCCTAGTCCGCTTTCAGCCTATCGTGGCTTTTTTGGAAGCCAGCCCTTTAGTCGAATTAATCAATTTCTTGTTGAACAAGCTGAAACACCAATTGATTGGTGTTGAAATGTGATAAATTTCACAAAAAAAGCCCTTTCAAAAGAAATAAATTATGATACAATGAAAAAGAATATACGGAAAAAAGAAGGAGATTGAATGATGAGTATCTTTAAAAATATTTCGCAAGCAATTCAAGGGAAAGAAATTGAAATCGTATTTACAGAGGGGACAGATGTCCGTATTTTAGCAGCAGCGCGTAAATTGCGCCAAGAAGGGTTAGTAAAACCTGTTTTAGTTGGAAACACAAGAACAATACATGATTTAGCGGAACAAACGGGTGCTTCATTAGAGGGAATGAGAATCGCCGATCCGTATGATTGTGCACGATTTGAAGATATGGTTGATTTATTTATGGAAATTCGTCAAGGGAAACATACACGCGAAGAAGCAGTTGCGATGTTACGGAAACCAAATTATTTTGGAACGATGTTAGTTAAAATGGGAATTGGCCGTGGACTTGTTGGAGGAGCACTGTATTCAACAGCAGATACCGTTCGACCAGCCTTACAAATTATTAAGACAAAGCCAGGTATTAATAAAGTTGCGAGTATGTTTTTAATGACACGCGGAGAAGAGAAGTTAATTTTCGGTGATTGTGCAATTAACGTCAATCCTTCAGCTGAAGATTTAGCGGATATTGCAATTGAATGCTCAGGAAGTGCACCGTTCTTCGGAATTACTGACCCAAAAGTTGCGATGTTGAGTTTTTCGACAAAAGGTTCTGCAAAATCACCAGAAGTTGATAAAGTTGTGAAAGCGGTCGAGTTAGCAAAAGCAAAACGACCAGATTTACAAATTGATGGTGAGTTACAATTTGATGCCGCAGTTTCACGTCAAGTCGGAATGCGAAAAGCTCCAGATTCAAATGTTGCTGGGCATGCAAATATTGTCATTTTCCCAACATTAGATGCTGGAAATATCGGCTATAAAATTGCTCAACGCTTAGGTGGTTACGATGCAATTGGTCCAGTTTTAATTGGTTTAAAACAACCAATTAATGACTTAAGTCGCGGTTGTACGGAAGAAGATATTTATAAATTGGCAATGATTACGGCTATGCAAGTTCTTGATGTGCAAGAACAAACCGAGAATGTTTTAGAAATTCCTTGCGTTACTGTTTAAAACTAAACCAAAAAGCACAAAAGAACAGGGGTTTCTGATGTGCTTTTTTAGTTTGCGAGAAAATTTGTCTAGCCTTTTCAAATTTTTTACTGAATTTTAGTCTGAAATATGAAATAATAAGTGAATAAATAAGTTGAAAGTGAGAAACGTAAGATGGCGAAAAATATTGATGATCTATTAGCAACAATTCTTGGAGAACAAGATGAAATCCGCATTTGTGATAAATGTAAAGGAACAAATATTCAAACATTACTTCCGAAGTTAAAAGAAATTGCCCCTGATGCAAAATACCATGTAGGGTGCCAATCATTTTGTGGACCTGGGCGTAAAAAACCATTCGCAATTGTAAATGACAAGGCAATTTTGGCAGTTGATGAGGATGCTTTAATTGCAAAAGTAGCATTAGAGTTAAAATAACGCGTGTAACTAATGGAGGAATGTAATGGAAGCCTTAGCAGAAGTAAAAGTATTTCGTGATCCGATTTATACGTATATTTATGTGAAAGAGCAACTTATTTGGAAACTGATTGATACGAAACCGATGCAACGCCTACGGCGAATTCACCAGTTAGGTGGAACATTTCAAGCATTTCCTGGAGCTGAACATACCCGTTTTGGGCATGCTCTTGGCGTGTATGAAATGGCACGGCTAATTATTGAAACAGTACCAGATCTCCAAAGTGAATTAAATGCGCGTGAAAAATTGTTAGCCCAATGTGCAGCATTATTGCACGATATTGGCCACGGACCATTTTCGCATGCAATGGAAACATTATTCGGGATGAACCACGAACAATTGAGCATTGCGTTAATTCTCGATAAAAGTGGGGATATTTATCCGTTATTACAAAGTGTCGACGAACAGTTTGCTGAAGATGTCGCAAAAATTATTGCAAAAACGTATCCACGTAAATTACTAGTCCAGTTAATTTCGAGCCAGCTCGATGCGGATCGGATGGATTATTTGCGCCGAGATGCATATTTTAGTGGTGTACCGTATGGGAATTTTGATCCGATTCGAATTTTACGAGTGATGCGCGTTGTCGATGATCGGCTTGTTTTTAAAGCGAGTGGCATGCATGCAATCGAAAATTACATTATGAGTCGGTACCATATGTATTGGCAAGTATACTTTCATCCAATTGGCAGAAGTTACGAATTAGTTTTGTCAGCATTGATTGAGCGATTACGGAATTTACGAGCAACTGGATATCAGTTTAAAATTGAACCAACGTTAATTTTCCAATTAATAGACCAAGGTCAAGAAATTGATTTAGCTACGTACCTCTTGATTGATGAGAATACAATTTATTATTACGTGATGATGTTGACGCAAGAATTTGATTCCTTGTTGGTGACGATTGCGAATAGTTTTTTAAATCGACAGTTATTACAATATTGTGTAGATGAGGATGGCAGCCGATTTATGCAACTTCAGCAACTGTGCCAACAATTTGCACCTGAGCTCTTGTTATTATGTAGTCGTGATGAAGCATTGATTCAACAACCATATCAATATTACCAATCAAATCAGTCAAAAAATATTGTTCCTTTAGAATTCGTACTCCCCACGGGAGCATTAGTTGATATTGCGGAAATTTCGCCAATCGTGCGTGCGCTTAGTCAAGAGTCATTTAAAGGTGAATGTTTGTTGTTTTACCCACTCGAACAATTGCAACAAGCTGTTCAAGGGAATCCCATTGGTGAAAATGCACTACAACAATGGCTAGAAAATTAAAAAAGACTGCTTCTTTGTATATGAAGCAGTCTTTTAGTGAATTTTATTCATCACATTTACGAGTACCAGCGACAGAATAGTTTTCTGGTTGCATTTCTTCAATGATAACATGAATGCGTTCTTTTGGAGCATTTGCAGTTTCACTGACAG
>JBOFSL010000361.1:0-4214 GCA_051651525.1 Culicoidibacterales bacterium
CAGCTTCTTGTGCTTGTTTTTTCGTACCTACGAATAAAACTTTTCCACCATCTGCTGCAATGTTACGAATTACTTCGTAAGCTTCATCGATTTTTTTAGATGTTTTTTGTAAGTCGATGATGTAAATTCCGTTACGTGAAGTATAAATATACTTCGCCATTTTCGGGTTCCAGCGACGTGTTTGGTGACCAAAGTGTACACCTGATTCAAGTAATTGTTTCATAGAAATTACTGCCATGTGAATATCCTCCTAGATTTCGTTTGAGCTACCGTGCCTTCGAACACTTGCCACTAATAAATTAGCACCTGACGAGTGAATTCAGCTACGTGTCAGTTTGGTTGTTTTTAAACAACGGATAAATTCTATCATTTTTCATCAACTTCTGCAAGCTCTTTTTCTGTTTTTAACCATTTTGTTGTGCGTTGCCGCTGCGCTCGTGGATGAGCTGCTTGATACGTCGTTTGTAATTGTTGTAAATTTACATGTGTGTAAATTTGTGTGCTCGATAAGTTTTCATGTCCAAGCATCTCTTGGACACTCCGCAAATCTGCACCATGACTCAACAAATGTGTCGCAAACGAGTGGCGCAACATATGTGGATGAATTTTTGTCGACACCCCCGCTGCTTGCGCAACAGCTTTTAAAATATGCCGCACACCTCGTTCACTCAACGGATCACCATGTTGATTAACAAAAACGAGTGCTGTCGTTTTTTTTTTCAATAAACATGGTCTGGCATCAGCTAAATAACTTTTTAACGCTGTGATGGCAAATGACCCCATTGGGACAAATCGTGCCTTGCCGCCTTTTCCATCACGAACGTGCACCCGTTCTTGTTCAAAGTCTAAATCATTGACACTTAATTCACATAATTCACTTACTCGTAAACCACTCGCATACAACAATTCAAACAATGCATGATTCCGATTATCAAGAACATCATTATGCACCCGATGGCCTAACCATGTATCAATTTCGGTTTCATAGAGAAAATGTGGTAACCGTTGTTCGTTTTTTGGTAAAGCAACATGCTCAATTGGATTTTGTTCAATCAGCTGCTCACGCAACAAATACCGGTATAAACTTTTTAACGCTGAAATCTTTCGCACAAACGTCTTTTTTGCATAACGTTTTTGAAAAAGTTCGACTAAATAGCGCCGAAAATCTTGATAACTCACTGTGAGTACGTCTTGCTCTTCACGTTTTAACCAATTCAAAAAGTGGCTAATGTCACGTTCATATGCAACGATCGTATGTGGTGAATACCGTTTTTCGACTTGTAAATACCGCAAAAATTGTTGGAGCAATTGCTGATTAGCGGCTGAGTTCGTCGTGTTCACTTGCTAACACTTCCAATGCACGTGTTGCATAAGCAGCTTTCCGTTCTTTTTTCTTCGTCCGTTCAGCTAAATCAGGTAAAATTCCAAAGTTCGCATTCATTGGTTGGAAGCCTTCTGTACTTGCATGCGTAATGTAATGAGCCATTGACCCGATCACTGTTTGTGGTGAAGCAACATGTGGTTCCATCCCACGAATAAGACGAGCTAAGTTAATTCCGGCTAATAATCCACTTGCCGCACTTTCAACATACCCCTCAACACCTGTCATTTGCCCGGCAAAAAATAAATCTTCGCGCATTTTCGTTTGATACGTTGGCAATAACATTTTCGGTGAGTTGATAAATGTATTTCGGTGCATCACTCCATAACGAACTATGTTCGCATTTTCAAGTCCTGGAATCATTTGGAAGACACGTTTTTGTTCTGGCCATTTTAAATGTGTCTGGAACCCAACGATATTATACAAACTTGCTGCCGCATCATCTTGACGTAATTGCACAACTGCAAACGGAGTTTCATCATTTTTATGAGGATTCCGTAATCCAACTGGTTTCATCGGACCAAACAATGCTGTTTGGAACCCGCGTTTTGCCATCACTTCAATTGGCATACACCCTTCAAAAAATACTTCTTTTTCAAAACTTTTCAGTTCAACAACTTCAGCTGTTGTTAATGCTTCATAAAAGTCACGGTATTCTGCTTCATCCATTGGACAGTTAATATACGATGCTTCACCTTTATCATAACGTGATTTGATATAAACTTTACTGAAATCGATACTGTCTTTTTCAATAATTGGCGCCGCTGCATCATAGAAATAGAAATAATCAGCACCAATAAATTTTTGAATTTCTGCTCCCAGTGTATCGCTTGTCAGTGGTCCTGACGCAATAATCGTCGGTCCTGTTGGAATTGTTGTCATTTCATCTTCAATAACGGTAATATTTGCATGATTGCGGATTTTATCAGTCACAAGTTGCGCAAAACCTTCACGATCAACGGCTAACGCTCCCCCCGCAGGGACACGTGTCGCATCAGCACAACTGATAATTAATGAATCAAGTTGACGCATTTCTTCTTTTAAGACACCAACTGCATTTGATAAACCATCAGCGCGTAATGAATTTGAACATACGAGCTCCGCAAAGTTTTGCGTTTGGTGAGCAGGTGTCATTTTTTTGGGGCGCATTTCATATAAATCAACTTGAATTCCCCGTTGTGCTAATTGCCAAGCTGCTTCACTCCCGGCAAGTCCGGCTCCAATTACTGTTACTTTTTTCATGATTTTATTCCTCATTTATTTCAATTTTTGAGCAGACGAACGATGTGTTTATGCTTTTTCTAAAGGTTCAACAACCGATTCGACTGCTTCAGTCGTTTCACTCATTTCCACTTCACTCTCTTTTGTTCCTTCAACAGTCACCACTTCACCAGTTTCAGCATCAATGATTACATGTTCATCGCTTTGAACTGCTTGCTCTTCCGCAAATAATTCTTCAATTGTCCCAACTTCCACTTGCGCTTCTGCTTCAAACGCTACTTCATTTGGATCAATTCGATCAAGTTCTTCAATTGTTTTCGGACGTGAAAACTCACAGTCTTTACAAACAATTTTCTTCCCTTTTTCAACGAGCATCCCTTGACACTCTGGGCAAGGTGTCACAATTGGACGTTCCCACATCGCAAAGTCACAATCTGGGTAACGGTTACAACTAAAGAACAATTTCCCACGACGAGTTTTACGTTCAACAATTTCGCCTTCTTTACACTTCGGACACATCACACCAGTTGATTTTGGTGCTTCTTGAGCTTTTTTCTGAATATAGGTACATTCAGGGAAACCGCTGCATGCCACAAATTCACCAAAGCGACCGCGACGATACACGAGTGGTTTCCCACACTCAGGACACGGTTCACCGGTTTCACGTGGTGGTACTTTTTCCATATTTTCATACGCATTTTCGACAAGTGGTGCAAAAAGTTCATAGAAACGTTGTAAAAAGGCTAAGGACTCTTCTTCACCTTGCGCAATTAAATCCAAATCGTGCTCCATGTTCGCTGTATAAGCAACATTGATAAAGTTTTCGAAAAATTCTTTTAGCTTATCTGTTGTTAACGTCCCTTGGTACGTTGGTTTAAAGCGTTTTTCTTCCAACTGTACATATCCACGAGCGACAATTGTTCCTAAAATCGCAGTATATGTTGATGGTCGACCAATTCCTAACTCTTCCAACATTTTAATTAGTGTTGCCTCACTAAAGCGAGCAGGTGGATTCGTAAAATGTTGCGCCGGGATGACAGCATCTGCTTGTAACACTTGACCAACTTCTAAAGTTGGTAGTCGCTCTGACTTTGTGACTTCATATTCACCGTAAACAACTAAGTATCCGTCGAAAGCCGGTACACTACCGTTAATCCCTAATTCATAACCATTATTATCAAATAAAACTTTCGTTGTTTGACTTTGGGCATCACTCATTAAAGCGGCAATTGTCCGCGACCAAATAAAGCGGTACAACTTAAATTCACTCGGCGTCACATATTTTTTGATACTGAGTGGCGTTCGAGTAATATCTGTTGGCCGAATTGCTTCATGGGCATCTTGGGCATTTTCTTTGACTTTTCCACCACGCACTGTCCCAACATATGCTTTTCCATATGTTTCTTCAATATATGCAAAGGTTGGATGAACGAAGTTTTCCGATAAACGTGTTGAATCAGTACGCATATACGTGATCAATCCTACTTGCTCATCTTCCAACTGGACACCTTCATATAATTTTTGTGCAAGTTGCATCGTACGACGGGCAGCAAAACCAAGTTTGTTGGCCGCTTCTTGTTGTAACGTCGATGTTGTGAACGGCTGCTTCGGT
>JBOFSL010000362.1:0-1409 GCA_051651525.1 Culicoidibacterales bacterium
ACCTGTACCCATGCCGAACACAGAAGTTAAGCTCTTTATTGCCGAATGTAGTTGGGTTTTCCCTGCGAGAATAGGAAGTCGCTAGGCTCTTTTTTTAGAATCATTTTGACGTTACCATAAAGGTACCGTCTTTTTTTGTGTATGTATAAGTATTTTTCTTTTTTTCCAGACTATTATTTTATTTTGATTCGGCATATAATAAAATCATGCATATATCTAAGGAGGAAAATAGAGATGTACGATCAAGAATTTTTAATTAAAACATTAGAACAACTAATAAAGATTGATAGTCCTAGTGGATTTTGTACAGTAATTATGAAATATATTCAAACGTTGGTGAAAGAGACAGGTTATGATACTGAGTTTACAAATAAAGGAGCAGCGATTATCACTGTGCCTGGAAAGAGCAATCAACGTGTAATTGGCTTATCGGCTCATGTTGATACACTTGGAGCAATGGTGCGTTCGATTACAGCTGATGGAAATTTAAAATTCACGCTTGTAGGTGGACCGTCAGTCCCAAGTTTAGATAGTGAATATTGTCGAATTCGTACACGTGCTGGAAAAGAATATACTGGGACATTTTTAAGTACAAGTCCTTCAGTGCATGTATACGAAGATAGTAAAACAAAGGCACGAACGCCTGAAAATATGATTGTCCGAATTGATGAATGTGTCAAAAATAAAGAAGATGTCAAAAAATTGGGAATTATGAATGGTGATTTTATTTTTATTGAACCTAAAGTTGAAATAACGGAAAGTGGATTTGTTAAATCTCGTTTTTTAGATGACAAAGCAAGTGTTGCGTGTCTAATTACATTGTTAAATGCATGGGGAAAAGAAAAATTTGTTCCAGAATTTACGACAAAAGTTTTTATTTCAACTTATGAAGAAGTTGGACACGGTTCATCGTATATACCTGCAGATATTACAGAAATGATTGCAGTTGATATGGGATGTATTGGCGACGACTTAGCTTGTACTGAGTATGATGTCTCAATTTGTGCAAAAGATTCAGGTGGGCCGTATGACTATGGTATGACCAATGAATTGATTGCTTTAGCAAATCAAGAAAAACTTCCTTACGTAGTTGATATTTATCCAATGTACGGAAGTGATGTTGTTGCTGCGTTACGAGGTGGTAATGATATTAAAGGTGCTTTAATTGGCCCTGGTGTCCATGCATCGCATGGAATGGAGCGCACACATATTTCAGCTTTAGAAGCAACATTTGAGTTGTTACAAGCGTATATAAAAAATCAAAAATAAGAAAAAGTGGCTGTATCAAAACGAATCAGCCACTAAAAGATTATAAAACACAAAAAAGCGGTCTTGCGACCGCTTTTTCTGTATACTTTGGTTATGAAAAAAAAGCTACAAGAAAATTATACGACACTCACAACAAGATA
>JBOFSL010000363.1:0-1188 GCA_051651525.1 Culicoidibacterales bacterium
AGTTCATTGAAATAGATGAACTCTCCATGAATATCACGAATACACGCACCCATTGGTAAGCTATCTAGCGTAATTTGTAATTTATTTTGGAGAGTCTTTAAATTGCTAAAATCTTGTGCAAATCCAAAGATCCCGACAAATTGATTGTGGTTATCAAAAAGTGGGCTCTTATACACTTGGAGAAAGGTAGAAGTCATTTGTGACGAAAAAACATCAGAAAATGTTTGTGATTCATGCGTTGTAACTACTGCTTGATCTGTTTCTACACTCTGTACTGACAATGATTTCAACCAAATCTCTTGATCTGTTTTACCAATAATTTCTTTGTCAGTTTTTCCAGAAATTTTTAAAAAAGCTTCATTTACTGTTTGATAACGGAGATTGACATCTTTCACCCACATTACTTCGGGAATTGATTGAACGAAGTTTTGCAACAAATTTTCGGACTTCATTCGTGAGTTGGTTTCTTCAAAAAAATGTTGCCAAGCATGGAGCCGAAGTTCTACGACTTCACGGGTTAGTGGTGCAATGATAAAATCAATGTTCGCTTGACTTCCAATTGGAAATACTTGGCAAATTTTCGTGAAATCACGCATTTGCTCTGGTGCTAAAATGATAAAGAGGACTTGTTCACCTGTCAATTTAATCTGTTGATACGTCTGCACTTGTTGTTCAAACGTTGTTTCAATGATATAAATAACATTTGTTGTATTGAGTTGTGCTTTCGTCACAAAATCTGGATGCACTATTGGTATCTGAAGCGTTCCATCGACTGTACTTGCTAGTTGCAGTAGGGTCATTGTTGTTAAAATAAGTTGTGTCATAAAGAAGTCTTCCTTTCACCTCATTATTTTTATAACGAGTTACGTTCAAGAATAGCAACCGTCACGAATTGAATTTTCTACGAATATTATACACATTAGTTTCGTTGTTACAAGCGAACCGCCAATTTTTCATAATAATATCTATATAATACAAATAAAAATAAATTTAATAACTCTCAGTCTTCGTATTTCATCTGCAATTATAAAAAATACCTAGAAAATAAACACATTTTGCGTGTCTACTTTCTAGGTATTCGTTTAGTTATTTGCTTGTTTGAGTTTCACAATCACACTTGCACATGTGTGTGCGCCATGTTCTTGTGCGATTTGGTTTGCGAGCGTTTGTGCTTGTTGAATGCGTGCT
>JBOFSL010000364.1:0-8628 GCA_051651525.1 Culicoidibacterales bacterium
CGCCGGGTGTATTGAAAACATTCCATAAACAATTTGCGAATCGTTTACATTTCTGGGCGCAATTACATGATTATCAAGATGATGAACAACAACTAAGCCACTGTGTGAAATAAGTAGTTTCAACGATTGAACCAACAAAAGCAATGTTAGTAAATTTGCAACAAGCTGTTCAAGAGACGTGTGAGCTGACAATGAGTGAACATGATATTGCACGGATTTACACAAGTGCGCTTGAGCAAACGCGCAAAGAAACATTCCAAGCCATGGAAGGTTTTATTCACAATTTAAATACGATGCATTCGCGTGGTGGAAATCAAGTTGTTTTTAGTTCAATTAACTATGGAACGGATACATCACCCGAAGGCCGCCTTGTCATTGAACAAATTATGGCTGCTACACGTGAAGGATTAGGAAAAGGTGAAATTCCAGTCTTCCCAATTCAAATTTTCAAAGTGAAAACAGGTGTGAACTATAGTGAACAAGATTATCAGTTAGCAATGACCGATTTTCCAGGAGCATTAGCAGGAGAGCACGTATTTGAAAATCCAAACTTTGATTTGTTTTTACAAGCAGCTCAAACGACAGCAACATGTTTATTCCCTAACTTTATGTTCTTAGATCAACCATTTAACCAACATGAAAAATGGGAAGCAACTGATCCGGAGCGTTGGCGTTATGAAACGGCCACAATGGGTTGTCGTACTCGCGTATTTGAAAACTTACACGGCGAAAAAACTTCAATTGGACGAGGGAATGCCTCATTTACAAAGATGAATTTACCACGTTTAGCAATTGAAGCGAAGTTACGTGCTGAATTAGAGCATCCAGAAGCAACGAAAACCCAAATTCAACAACAAGCCAAATATTACTTCTTAGTTTCAGTTGAGCAAGAAACGAAATTTATTACTGAACAATTACGTGCGCGTTTTTTATACCAAAAAACAGCTTTAGCGAAACAATTTCCATTTATGATTTCAAATGATTTATGGAAAGGTGGCGCAACATTGACGGCAAATGATGAGTTACAAGATGTACTCTTACCGTCAACCTTAGGGATTGGCTTCATTGGTGGGCATAATGCAATGGTTGCAATTTATGGAGAAGGTCATGGGAAAAATGAGCAAGCATACGAAACACTCATGGCAGCAGTGAAAAAAATGAATGAAGTTGTTGCGATGAAAAAAGCGCAATATAACTTAAATTACTCAGTATTAGCCACACCAGCTGAAGGATTAAGTGGTCGATTTACACGTTTAGACCGTGAAAAATATGGCGAAATTGCTGGTGTTAATGATCGTGATTATTACGTCAATTCATATCATGTCGATGTTCGTGAAACAATTTCAAGTTTTGATAAAATCAGAAAAGAAGCACCATTCCATGCATTAACACTAGGTGGACATATTACCTATGTTGAACTCGATGGTGAAGCGAAAAAGAATGTGGCTGCAATTGTGAAAATTGTCAAAACAATGAACGATACAGGTGTTGGGTATGGGTCAATCAATCATCCAGTCGATACATGTAAAACATGTGATTACCATGGAATTATTTATACAACATGTCCAATGTGTGGTGGCGATTCAATCACGCGTATGCGACGAATCACTGGTTATTTAACAGGTGACCTTGACGCTTGGAACTCAGCAAAAAAAGCCGAAGAACAAGATCGTGTCACACATAAATAAAAACGAAAATAAACAAAAAAGATGCGAAGGACAAGTAAACGGCCTTCGCATCTTTCGTTGGAAAGTAGGGATAAAGTGAGAGTGTTAGAAACATATGCTGAGACAATTAGTGATGGTATTGGTCTTCGATATGCAATTTACTTTGCCGGTTGTCGGCATCGTTGCCATGGTTGTCATAATCCTGAAAGTTGGCGGGATGATCGCGGGCGCGTACTCGATGAAGCCTACCAAAGTGAAATTGTTGATGAAATTCAAGCTAATCCACTACTCGATGGGATTACACTATCTGGTGGTGATCCTTTTTATGACTCGCAAGCATTACTTGATTTTTTAGAAATACTAAAAAATCAAACAAAATTAAATATTTGGTGTTATACTGGTTATACGTACGAACAATTACAAGCGGATGACACGATGCGAGCATGTTTAGCATTAATTGATGTTCTTGTTGATGGTCGCTATGAACAATCGTTAGCAGATCCGACTTTGTATTTTCGTGGAAGCAAAAATCAACGATTATTATTGTTACAAGCTGGGAAAATTATGAAAGAATTACAGTTTGAACAACACGAAAGGAAAAAGTATCGATGACAATGGAAGAGCCAAAAAAATCACTATTTACGAAACAAACCAAAATCTTGCTTGCGAGCTACGTACTAGAAATGATTTTAATTTTTGCAAATATTGGGGTATTATTTATCGGTCAAAAAACGAACGTACTCCTCGTTTTTGCACTTTTAGCAGTTTCGCTTTTCACATTTATTTATGCGAAACATCTCAAAAAAGCAAACAAGCTCATCAAATAACAAAAAAACCAGTCTTGCGACTGGCTTTTTTTGTTATTGCTGATCTTTTAAGAGTTTTTCTGTTAATTCGAGCCAAAGTTGACGTCGACGTTGGTTATAGTAGAATTCAATGATAAACGTTAATGTAATCAGTGCAAAGTCACCACTTGTCGGTAAGAATGCGGAACCAATCAACATTTCTGCTTGAATACTTGCACTTGCACCCGTGAGAAGGGTCATTCCAACAAACATAGCAACAACACTGAGGGTATAGGTCCAATTACGCCAATGCCAAAAATTTGGATGCATGAAATCACTTCCTTTCATAAAAGTTTTAAATTACAATGTTGCTTGATCACGAAGTTCGATAATTGTGCCTTCAGGTGCAATTATTTTTGCTAATAAACTGCCTTCAACGTTATAGATAATTGCTTGATTTTTGAGCTTGAATTGATTGTAGCCAGTTGCTTGAATGAAAGCAACTGTTGCCTTGACATCATCAACGAGTAAACAAAAATGAGCAAGTCCTTCTGTTGTTGGACAAAATTCGCTAAAATGAGTAGATTGTTTTGGAGTTTGTAATTCAATCATAAATGTACCAAAATCGAGCCAACTATTAAAAGCACGGCCATGGAAATTTTGAGTTTCTTGAACGATTTTTGCACCAAGAATATCATGATAGAACGCCAAAGAAGCAGGATAATTATTAGTCTGTATACAAAGATGATGAAAAGTTGAATGAATCATTGAAATCGACTCCTTTCAGTTTGAAAAGTGGTTATTCAACCGCGCGGTGGAAGTTTCCAGTCACAGTAGGTAAATCCCAACTGTACGCTTCACCGGCTAATTTTGCTTGGAAAGCAGAAATGACAGTTGCGACTGTTTCAGCAGTTTCATGGAAGAATTCTAAGCGAACCCATGGTGTTTGGACACGTTCAACTGCCTTGATAATGCTAACTGCTTCAGGATTGTGAATTAACATCCGACAGTTTGGTTGTGCCGTTAGACGCCAGTTTTTGCCAACACGATCGGTTAATTGATGATCTTTCAACCCACATGTTTCAAGTTCACATTGATTTTGTGCCAGTTTAAATGGACACGCTTCAGTTGTCATCACGGGTAAGTGGCTGTAACCAATCACTTCAGTTACAATGTGTGTTTGTGTAACTGCTTGGTTGATTTCCACAAGGGTTAATTCTGGTGAAATCGTAACACGTTGACAAATTTTTCCGAGTTGATTAATTGTGGCTGCATTGAAGCTATTTAAATTATAGTTAGCAATGATTGTTTCGAACTGTTCAGCAAAGGTTAAACAACCAATAGTTGTGGCAACGAGACGTCGTACGCCAAACTGATGAGCTAAGCTGATAAGTTTATAGTCATTGGCACGTAAAATACGCGGTGGAACGTAGGCAAGATTAGGTGCGAGGACTAATGCTTGTTTGAGAGTTTTAAAATCATTATAGTAGATATCATCACAACCGAGTTTACAAGCAGCTTGAAGTTGTTCAAGGTTACTCACGAGGATACTTAATTGTTGGCGGTTTTCACGCATGTTTGGGGGCATTGGTGTAAATGTTGGTGCTGGTTTTGCAGGTGTTAGTTGTTGGCGAAGCGCATCAAGTTTTTCACAAGCAAGGCGACGTAGGGCATTAATTTCACTAATTGGATAAGTAATCCCAGGAGTCATCATAATATGAGGTGTTTCACAGGTATAAACAGTTGAACCAAGTTTTGTTAATTGTTTAGTTAAACGAACCTGATCAAGTGGTGTTTGTGTTGCTTGTCCAACAATCTCAGACCCAGTTAATGAGACGTGATTTACACAATCACTCAGAGTTAATTGTGGGAATTCACCTTCAATGAACGTAGCCTCAATAGTAATCGGTACTTTTCGTGTCGCTTTTGCAAAAGTTGCTTGAGCTTCAGCAAGTAATGCGGCATTTGCCGTCTTGTACACAACCGTATCTCTTTGCACTGGTCGAACCCAGTCAAGTTCAATTAAGGCTCCAGCCGGTGCATTATCAACAATTTGCTTTTGATAATGAATCCGCCCAACATGTTCACCGATTGAGAGTCCATCACCTTTATTGAGTTGATCTTGCAATAGCAAAGTGAGGCGATTACGTTTACGATCAAACTGTGTGACCGTCGCAACGACCGTTCCAGTATTTTTCGCGTGAATTTCATTGGTAATTTGTTGTCCATTTTCACCAAGTAAATACCCAACAGTAAAATCACGGTTAAAGAGTTGGAATAATTCGAGTTCTCGAGCAGCGGTATCGGTCGTAATTTCACCGCTTGCGGCTAAGGCAGCAAGCCTATAGCCACGAGTTGCTAAGGCAACGTATTCCGGACGTTTCATGCGGCCTTCAATTTTAAGTGAATGGATACCACTCGCAAATAATTCAGGGAGATGCTGAATAGTAGATAAGTCTTTTGTACTCAGTAAAAATCCTTTTTTGACAATTTTGTTATCAATGGTTTCAAGGGTATAATCCATACGACATGGTTGGGCACAACGACCACGGTTTCCACTGCGACCACCGATTAATGAACTCATTAAACATTGTCCAGAATATGAAACACACAATGCACCATGAACAAAGGCTTCAATTTCAATCCCAGCTTGGGCAATTATCGCAATTTCATTCGTTGGTAATTCGCGGCTCACGACGACACGGTCGACAGCTAAAGTTTTTAAATAATAGACATCTTCAAGACTATTCGTTGTCATTTGTGTACTCGTGTGAAGTTCTAAAGAGGGATAGTGTTGGCGAATTAAAGCAAGTAAGCCAAGGTCTTGAATAATTAAGGCGTCGACCCCAATTGAAACTAACCAACCAACATAAGCAAGGCATCGCTCAAGTTCACTCGCTTTAATTAACGTGTTAACCGCTAAGTAGGCTTTGACTCCGTATAAACGGCAAAGTGCTAATGCTTGTGGGAGTGTTTGTTCATCAAAGTTTCCGGCGTAAGCTCGAGCGCCAAAGGCGGGACCTCCAAGATAAACGGCATCAGCTCCATTTTGGATTGCGGCATGTAAACGTTCTTGATCACCTGCAGGTGCTAAAATTTCAAATTTTTTCATCGTAAAACCTCTTTTTTTGGATTCAAAATAGTAAATTTATTATACCATGGTGTCTTACTTTAAAGATTAAATTAGCGTTTGAAGAATGTTGACTTTTAAAAGTGGCGAATTTTTGTTAAAATAGAAGAAGTTATAGATAAGGGGAGATAAAAATGAAAGTTTTATACGTTACTGCAGAATGTTATCCATTTTTAAAAACAGGGGGCTTGGCAGATGTTGCCTTTGCTTTACCACAAGAATTAAAGCATCATGCGATGGATATTCGTGTGATTATGCCAAAATACGGGAAAATTGCTCAGCAATACAAAGCACAAATGAAACACTTATTCCATTTTTATGTTCATTTTGGGGAAAATCGACAATATTGTGGAATTGATTATTTAAAGTATGAAGGTGTTGACTATTATTTTGTTGATAATGAGTACTACTTTAATCGTGATGGTGCGTACGGATTCACAGATGATTGTGAACGATTTGCCTTTTTCAATAAAGCAGTACTTGATTGCTTGTATGGGATTGATTTTTGGCCAGAAGTCTTACACTTAAATGACTGGCATACAGGGATGATTGGACCATTACTTGATGCTTTTTACCGTCAAGATTATCGTTACCATACAATGCGCACGATTATTACAATTCATAATTTACAGCATCAAGGTGTATTTGGTTTTGATAATGTGAAACGTCATTATGGGATTGAACTCAATACTGAATTGGCAGGTAAATGTTGTTGGAATGGTGATTTAAATCATTTGAAAGCAGCGATTGAGTGTGCGAGTGTAGTTTCAACAGTAAGCCCAACATATGCACATGAAATTCAAACACCAGCATATGGGGAAGGGTTAGACGGATTTTTACGCTATCATGCACATAAATTAGTCGGAATTTTAAATGGTTTAAATACTAAAATTTATAATCCTGAAACGGATCAAGCACTTGTTGAAAATTATTCATTAGCAACAAGTAATCAAAAAATGGTGAATAAAATGGCTTTGCAACAAGAAGCTTGTGTGAGTGTTGATCCAACGAAACCTATCTTTGGCATGGTAACCCGATTAAGTGATCAAAAAGGGTTAGATTTAGTGATGGGAGCTATCGGTCATTTAATATTCCGTGGGTGTCAATTAATTATTTTAGGGACAGGTGAAGCACATTACGAACGCATGTTAGCTGAATGGGCAAATACGCATAGCGAAAATGTCGCGATTAGTTTACAATTTGACGAAAAGTATGCACGTCGAATTTATGCTGGAAGTGATTTCTTCTTAATGCCATCACGCTTTGAGCCATGTGGATTAAGTCAATTAATTGCAATGCGTTATGGTGCATTACCAGTTGTTCGCTTGACAGGTGGGCTCGTAGATACGGTTAATGCGTTACATTATGGTGCTGATTATGCAACTGGATTTGGATTTGAGCATTATGATTTAGCTGGTTTAACATATGTGATAGATCAAGCTGCGGATATTTATTATGATCAACAAGGTTTATTTGCACACATGCAACAAAATGCAATGCAAGAAAACTTTAGTTGGCATACAATCGCCCAACGCTATCGCGTATTATATGACCGATTTTAAGGAGTGAAATGAGTGAAAAAGCAACAAATATTAACTGTAGTCGTTGCAAGTGTTACATTTGCTTGGCTTAGTCCAGCCATTCATGTTTCTGCTTGCGCAAGTATCGAAGCATGTCAATTACAATTAGAAACATTACAGCAACAAAATAGCCAAGTAGAAGCAGAATTAGCTGTATCAAAAGGTGATTTAGATGCAGCGAAACAACGTGTAGAACAAACTCAAAATTTAATTTTTGGGATAGATGATGAAATTAAGAGTTACAATCAAACAATTACCATGCTAGAAAGTGAAATTGCAACGCTCATTGAAGAAATGAATCGATTACAAGCTGATTTAGTTGCAAAAGATCAAGTGCTACGGGAACGTTTAGTCGATTTACAAATGAAAAACAAAGTAAATCCGTACTTAGAATTTATCATTAAGTCTAATTCGTTAAATGATTTTATTGCTCGAAACGAAGCAATAAAATTGCTGAATGACTATGATAAGGAATTGATGGATGAAGTTGCGATTCAAAAAATTGCAGTTAATGATCAAAAAGTTGCTATTGAACTCGCACAAAATCAAACAAAAGATTTGCAACAAGCAGCAAATACGAGAAAATCGGATCAAGAAACACTATTAACACAATTAGAAGTTGAAAAGACAAATTTTCAAACAACCGTTGCAGCTAATACACAAAAACTGGAAGAAATTAACTTAGCAGAAAGTGTTGTCGATGAGCAGCTTGGAACATTAGTTGTGATTCAAGAACAACTAAAGCAAGAGCAGTTACGCAAAGAAGCAGAGGAGAAAGCGCAAGCAGAAGCCGAAGCAAATAAACCAAAACCTGAAGTTGGATTGCCAGGGGGAATACCAGAAGATTCGAATCCGCCAGGTAATAGCGAACAAATTCCTAGTCAACAAGGATTTGCCATTCCAACTGCTCGGGGCTATGTCTCATGTCAATTTATGTGTAGTGATTATGTCAATGATAAGGGTCACTTAGGAACTGATATTGCTGCACCGACAGGAACAGCGACGTATGCTATTACGGATGGCTATGTTATTTTAGTGAAAGATGAAGCGAGCAGTGGTGGTTTTGGGAATATGATAGCAATCACGCATTATGTAAATGGTGTTGAAATGGTTTCAGTTTACGGTCACCTTAGCAGCATCGGCGTAAGTGTTGGCCAGCAAGTATCTGCTGGTGAATATATTGGTGCAGTTGGAAATACTGGTCAATCAACAGGGCCACACTTACATTTAGAAGTATTATCAGGGATTGGCTACATGCCAGCCTTAAGAGAACAACGAGCACAATACGTGGTAGACTCAGCAAATTATATTAGTTATCCAGCGAGTTGGTAAATGAAAAGTCACCTAAAAAGGTGACTTTTTGTTTTATCCAAAAAATAAAAAAGTACTCAAAAAAAGAATTTTTCCGATAAAAATTAAAATTATAAAAATCAACATTACTATATGAAACAAGTTTTCAAATTTGT
>JBOFSL010000365.1:0-1833 GCA_051651525.1 Culicoidibacterales bacterium
AAAAGTGGCAATAACAAATAATCATTCATATGTGATTACATGATAAAGAGCACGAAGTTGAAAGGACAGGTGAGCTATTTTGGCTTTTATTTTTAAATAAATTAATTTATAATGAGAGTAAGAGGAGTGATTTGAATGGAAAAACGAAAAATTATTGTTGTAGCAGCAATTATTCGTAATCAAGATGAACAAATATTTGTTGCTAAGCGGAATGCAAAAAAGAACTTTGGCATGATGTGGGAATTTCCTGGAGGGAAAGTTGAACACGGAGAAAGTCATTGTCAGGCCCTCGCACGTGAATTGTCAGAAGAGTTGGGGATTCAAGCAACAGTACAGCCAACGTGCTATGCGATTACGCAACACGAGCATGAAAGAGCTGAGATTGAGCTGCATTTTTATCAAGTGCATCAGTTTAGTGGCCAGATTGTCTTGCATGAACATGAAGATGGGAAATGGTTGAAACACAGTGAATTTGATAGTGTTGAGTTTGTGCCTGCTGACATTGAAGTAGTCCGTCAATTACAACGGGAAGGACAATAATCGGGGAATAGGGATTTTTTGATACGAATTTTAAAAGAATCTATCAAAAGATTGGAGAAATAAAGTGAGGGACAAAAAAATGAAAGTAACATTTCCAAATGACTTCCTGTGGGGAGCAGCCACAAGTGGAGTTCAAACTGAAGGTAATTTTGAAAAGGCCCATAAATCAATTTGGGATCATTGGTTTGAAGTTGAACCTGAGCGTTTCTGGGGAGGAATCTCGAGTGCAGAAGTGTGTGAAACCTATCACCGCTATGAAGAAGATGCACGCTTAATGAAAGCAATTGGGATGAATAGTTTTCGAACATCAATTCAATGGAGTCGCTTAATCAAAAACTTTGAGACGGGTGAAGTTGATGAAAAAGCAGTTGTCTTTTATAATAATTATCTCGATGAGATGATTGCCAATGGGATTGAGCCGATGATCAATCTCTATCATTTTGATATGCCATATGAGTTACAAGCACAATATGGTGGTTTTGAAAGTAAAATTGTCGTTGATAAATTTGTCGACTATGCAGTCACTTGCTTTAAGCTTTTTGGCGATCGTGTCAAATATTGGGCAACATTCAATGAACCAATTGTTCCAGTCGAAGGTGGCTATTTGTATGATTTTCATTATCCAGCAAAAAAAGATGGGAAATTAGCCATTCAAGTTGCTTATAATACAATGTTAGCTCATGCGAAAACAGTAAAAGCCTTTTGTGCACTCAATATTGATGCCGAAATTGGGACAATCTTGAATTTAACTCCAACATATACATGTGATGAAAATCCGCAAAATAAATTAGCTGCTGAGTATGCTGATTTATTCTTTAATCGCTCGTTTTTAGATCCAATGGTTAAAGGGGAATTTCCTGCTGAATTAGTAAGTTTGTTGAAATCATTACATGTATTACCTGAGTATACACCGGCAGAAGTAGCGATTATTTTGGATGCACCACTCGATTTTATTGGCGTGAATTATTATGTGCCACGTCGTGTTCGCGCACGGACGACGGCATATGAGTTAGAGTATTTCACACCTGAAATGTTCTTTGAGTATTACGTTGAAGCAGGTGCACGCTTTAACCCATTCCGTGATAACAATGAAATTAAGCCTGTCGCTATCTATGATATTGCACAAAATATTCAGCATAATTATGGCAATATCAAGTGGTTCTTATCAGAAATTGGGATTGCGATGGATCTTGAGAGTGAGGGTGTACCTGTTGATGGAATTGTCGATGACTCATTCCGAATTGCGTTGTTAGAAGAGCACTTCGTGCAATTAGCCAAAGCAATGGATGAAGG
>JBOFSL010000366.1:0-17350 GCA_051651525.1 Culicoidibacterales bacterium
GTGTAATTCCTGGCCAGTTTTCAATTTCCATTGTTTTCAACATTTTCCCACCAGGGGCACCTGCTTCTAAAATAACTGTTTTTATATTTGAACGTGAAGCGTAAATCGCCGCCGTCATTCCTGCTGGTCCTGAACCAACAATAATTAAATCGTACATTGTTTCCATAAGTGATGGTCTCCTTTTCAATTCATCGAAGTTCTTCTATCATTTTTATCATAGCATATTCTCTTTATGATTGTGCATCAAAAGCAATTTTTTTAAGATTTTTAATTTGAATTGTTCCGATATTCAAAAAGCCATTTACCAATTATTTGGCAAATGGCTTTTGATTATTCAACGATAGTGATTAATTCACTCATTGAATCAATCATGTACGTTGGCGTAAAGCTCGCAATAAATGCGCGACCTTTCACACTCCAAGCAACACCGACACTATCAATACCCGCATTTTTGGCACCATCAATATCATGATAGTTATCACCAATCATCAAAGCATTTTGAACACTTTCAAACTGGGAAATCGCCAAATGGATTGCATCAGGTTCTGGTTTATGATTGTCGACATCATCAAAGGTAATAATTGCCGCAAAAAATGGTTTCAAGTCAAACAAGTCTAATCCCATTTCAACTACGTCACGACGTTTAGAAGTCACAATTGCTAATTGATATCCTAGTTCTTGCAATTGTGCTAAGGTTGTCACTACTTCTGGGAAAATCTGTACGAGTCGATCATGATTCGCAATATTCCATTTTCGATACTCAGCAATTAATTCTTCTGCACGTTCTGGTGCTAATTTATTAAAAGTTTGATGTAAAGTTGGACCAATACACGCGAGTAAATCTTCACGTGTGTAGCGATATTCCGGTAAAAATTGATCAAAAACATGAGCAAATGATTGTAAAATCAGTTCATTCGTATCTAATAATGTTCCATCTAAATCAAATAATAGCGTATCATACTTCATTTTAGTTTATTTCCTTTATTTTTAAATCTTGGTATGTCTGCATGTGCCATTGTTTTTTGCGACGAATCACAATAAATAAAGTAGCAGCAATAATAATGATAATTGAAATGACTTGTGCTGTACGTAATCCCGGGATAATGTACAAGCTATCAGTGCGCAACCCTTCAATAAAGAAACGACCAACTGAATACCAAATCAGATAAAAGCTAGCAACTTCACCAATCAAGATGTTTTTTAGGCGGCGAATACCGAAAACCATCAAACCAACACCAATAAAATTCCAAAGTGATTCATATAAAAATGTTGGGTGATAGTAGGCACCATCAATATACATGCCGTTCACAACAAATTCTGGTAATTTAAAATCAAGTAAATACTGTCGTTGTTCGACGAGATTTGCACCCGGTACGACACCACCATGCGCTTCTTGATTCATAAAGTTCCCCCAGCGTCCAACTGCTTGGCCAATTAATAAACTTGGGGCTGCGATATCAAAGAGTAGTAAGAAATTAATTTTCTTCGCCCGGCAGTATAAGAAACCAAAAATGACTGCTGCGATAATCGCACCATGAATCGCGAGGCCACCTTCCCAAATTGCGAAGATTTTCTCAGGATACTGCGCATAGTAACTCCATTCAAAAGCAACATAGTATATACGTGCACCAATCACAGTAATTGGTAAACCATATGTAAATATATCAATAACCGTATCATTAATAATTCCGAACTTTTTCGCTTCACGCATTGCCATAAACAAGCCAATAATTGCACCCGTTAAAATTAACACAGCATACCATTGAACCGTAAGTGGTCCTAGTGTAAACGCTACCGGGTTAATTGGCTCTGGTGTTATTGTTAATAAGGGTATCATTTTTATTCATTCCCCTTAATTTGGTTTGTTAAACGGTCAATAAATTCTTGAGCTGAATTGATACCAACTTCACGTAAACGGTGATTCAATGCTGCTGATTCAATTAATAATGCAACACTTCGTCCCGGACGAACAGGTAGCATTATTTTTTGAATTTCCGTATTCAAGACTGTTTGTTTGTGCTCGCTTAAACCAATTCGATCATATTCTAAACCTTTTGTCCAATCAACTAATTCAACAATTAATTGGAGACGTTTCCGTTTGCGCACTGCACCTGCACCATACATTGATAAGACATTGACGACACCAACACCACGAATTTCAATCATGTTTTCTAGCAATTCCGGTGCTTGTCCGGTAACTAAGCCAGGCTCTTTTTCAATCGCAATGATGCGGTCATCTGAAACGAGTTGGTGCCCGCGTGTGACTAACTCTAATGCTGCTTCACTTTTCCCAACACTACTTTCGCCAACGATTAATACGCCAACACCTTTGATGTCTAGCATAACACCATGTAAATCTGTTCTTGGAGCAAAGAAATCATTCAAATAATTTACTAAGTTCCCCATAAAAAAGCTTGTTGTTTGTTGTGCTTGTAATACCGTTGCATTCATTTGTTGTGCGATTTCTAAGAACATCTCATCAATTGCTAAACCACGTGTAATAATAAAACATGGTGTTTGCACATCAGCAAGTAATTTTTGGAGTCGCTGTTTTTTTGTTTCTGGATCAAGAGTGGCCAAAAAAGTCATTTCTTTTAATCCGAAAACTTGAATTCGTTCCGATGGGTAAAATTCAAAATACCCCGCAAGTTCCAGTGCTGGTCGTGATAATGATTCATCTAAAATTTCTTTTCCTAATTGATCCGCTCCAGTAAGCACCGTCAATTTAAATTGTTTCATAATATCTTTTACAGTTACATTCATAATTTCCACTCCTTTTTTTCACTTCTTATCTTATCATATTTTTTTTCGCAAAAAGCAAAAAAATGTAGGTATTCTGCAATAATCTGCATTTTACCTACATTTTTGTTAGTTTAGAGATATTCGTTATCGTGTTTTGCTTTTAATTGCAAGTATCGACGTTCAATTTCTGTTTTTGTTTTTGTTAAAATTGCTTCATTTTCTGGTTTTAATAAATGGCGCGATTTCCCCATAAAGCCAACCCAGTCTTCAACAGGAACACGTTTTTTCGCTTCCGGATCAACTGTTATTGTTGTTAAACCTTGCTCAACTTCATAAAGTGGGAAGAATCCACAGTCACTTGCAGCTTTGATGACGTTCGTTCCGTCACTATCTGCTGATTTCCAGTTTAATGGACATGCAATTAAAATTTTTCCGTATACTGGGCCAACATTATTTGCATACCATTGTGCTTTTGCGGCTTTTTTCACTAAATCAAGTGGATATGCTTCAGATCCAGTAAAGACATATGGCATATTACATGCTGCCATAATTTGTGCAGTATCCTTATGCCCGTATTGTTTTCCAACACGAACTTTCCCAACATTCGTTGTACTTGTCCGATTTCCAAGCGGTGTTGAATATGACATTTGTGCGCCAGTATTCATATATCCTTGGTTATCGTACTCAAGCATAATTAATTTATGCCCACGTAATGCTGTTCCAATCGCACTTCCCATTCCGATATCCATTCCACCGTCACCGCTGACCATGACAAACGTTGCGCTATCAGCGAAGTTAATTTCTTCACGATGACGCATTTCGAATAACGCCTCAACAATTCCTGACAATGTCGCTGGACCAGATTGGAATAAGTTATGTACATAATGTTGTTGGTATGAGCTATATGGATATCCTGCAGTAACAACATAGGCACATCCAGTATGGTTGACGATGACGATTTCACCTTCAATCCCTTTGAAGAATAATTCTAATCCCGAGAAAATCCCACAACCAGGGCAAGCACCATGGCCACTTACTAAGCGCTTCGGTTTACTTGTTAGCATCCGTAATGGTGGGACGCGAACATCAACTTTATTTGTCACTTCATTGTAAGCAGTCGTGATTTTCCCAGTAATGTAATCAGTAATTGGACGTGGTTCTAATGTGCGTTGAATCAATTGACCTTTTTCTTCGTTACCTGGATTTACTCCATAGTAGCCAAATTTTTCAACTGTTTGATCCGCTAAGAAATCATAACCTAATTGGATTACAGCCTCAGCATCAGCTGCATAGAATTCTTTTCCACCTAATCCATAAATACGTGTGATAACTGGTGTCATCATATTTGCATCGTGTAATGCTGATTTTAAGTCATGGCTTAAGTTTCCACCTTTTGCTCCCGCACTATCAGCACGTTCACCCATAACAATCACTTTCACATCTTTCAAAGCATTTGTGATTGCATCAGCAGGGAATGGACGAACAATATTCGGACGAACAAGTCCAACTTTTTTACCTTCAGCACGCATTTTATCAATAGCTGCTTTCGCAATATCAGCTGATGAATTTAAAATAAAGAGCGCAACTTCCGCATCTTCCATTTCATACGTTTCAACTAAATCATATTGACGTCCTGAAAGTTGCGCATATTCAGCCGCAACTTCTTCGAAGACACGTAAAGCTTGTTGTTGAGCAACTTCTAACTGGTAGCGGTTGTTCATGAAGTCGTCACCTTTCATATGCGAACCAATTGTGACTGGTGCCGTTTCAGGAATAACAAAGTCATAGCCTTCACGTTTTACTTCACCAACGAATTCACGGACATCAGCAGAATTTTCAAACACTTTAACATTGTGTTTTTGATGTGACGTAATATACCCATCATATGATACCATTGCTGGTAAACGGACATCAGCATGTTCCGCAATTTTTAATGCCATAATATTTAAGTCATAGACATGTTGCGGATTTGATCCGGTTAACATAACCCACCCTGAATTTAAAGCGAAATACATATCAGAGTGATCACAGTGAATATTTAACGGTCCACTGACTGCACGATTAACTAAGTTCATCACCATTGGGTATCGTGTTCCTGATTGAACTGGTAATTGCTCAAGCATGTACATTAATCCATTCGCACTTGTTGCATTAAAAACACGTGCTCCGGCTGTCGCAGCACCATAACAAATTCCAGCAGCACCATGCTCGCCATCAGCAGCAATTAATTGAATGTCATGTTGGCCATTGACTCCCATCATATCCAAATATTGTGCTACCTCTGTTGATGGGCTAATTGGGAAGTATCCCATAATATGATAATTTATATCTGAAGCTGCTTGCGCGGCCATTTGGTTTCCAGCTTTGAAAACATCAATTTGTGGTTTCATTATTTTACTCCTCCCAAAAAGTTGAATGGCTTTTTCACTCGGTGTTCGTCAGCATAATTTCGCTCTTCAACCATTGAAACTAATGCCTGTGTTGGACAAACTTCGACGCATTTCAAGCAACCTTTACAATAATTGTAGTCAATTCCTTGTAAAAACATTTGTGCGCGTCCGCGTGCATCCGTTCCTTCTTCCCAAACAAAACAGAAATCAGGACAAACATTATCACAGTTTGAACAATGAATACATTTTTCGTTTAAATATTCCGGCATCATTCCTTCACGTGAAGCAGTTAAGTTTTTCGTATAACTATTCGGTCCAGCAATTTCTCCACCTTGATTTTGGGTTTCATAACCAAATGGTGTTTCTTTCCGTGTATAGGCAACTGCTTCGTCAACATTCGCACTCATTTGTGTTTGCGCTTGTTTCATACCATCGACAAATGTATCAATGTTTGGCTTGACTAAATGTGGATATTTATACCCAAACATTTTCTCAATTGAATCCGCTGCTAAAGAAGCATCTAAGAAGCTTAAACTACTAAAAATTGCACCTAACATTGCCGTATTTAATTTTGTTTTATATTGCAATGCAATTTTAGTTGCATCAACTGTCACAATTGTTTTGACATTTAAATTATATAACTCACGTAATTGTTCTGGGGTTTGGTCGGTATTAACGATTAAAATCCCATCTGGATGTAATCCATCCGTTACTGGTTGTGTTTTAAACAATAGTTCATGAAATACAGCGACAACTTGTGGCTCATTAACTGGTGAATAATTTAAAATTGTCGTCTCTGCTTTCGCAAAACGAATAAATGTTTTAACTGGTGCACCTTTTTTCTCTGATCCATAATCAGCGAAGCAGATTGCGTGAAGACTCGAACCTTCAACACCAATTTGTGCAAGCATTTGCCCGGCTGAATATGCCCCTTGACCTCCAATTGATTCAAGGCGAATTTCAACAAAGCCTTGTGCATTTGGTATAAATTCCATGATTAACACCCCTTCTTTCTTGTTTAACGCTTTTATTTTATCATATGCCACCTTAAAATTCTCTGTTGTTGACCTAAAAATAAACAGTTTAAGATTTTTGACAGCTCGCGTTCCTTTTATTGTCCCTTGTTTCCAACGATTTGTCAAAAAAATTTAACTTTTCACATTTTGCTTTAATTTGTTTCAAGCGTTCGAATCAGCTATACTAAAGAAGTATGTATTTATATTGCTATTTAAAAGAAACGAGGATTATTCATGCGTCGTAAATTATATATTGACTGGTGGATTTTAGCAATTATTGCTGGGCTTGGTATCATCAGTGTATCTGGAATTTTCAGTGCCAAAGCACTCTTTCCAGCAACTGATTGGGCCAATCAAGAAATTAAACAAATTTTATGGTTTGGTGTCGGAACTATTGGTGCCTTCATTATGCTTTGGTGGGGTAATGATCGCCTTCGACGCCTCGCTTGGCCACTTTATATTTTAGGGATTATTTCCTTACTCGGATTATATACACCACTAGGTCTCAACATTAACAATGCAACAAGGTGGTATGAGATCCCTGGAATTGGGACACTGCAACCTTCTGAGTTCGTCAAAATTTTTGTCATTATTCTCTTGGCAAAATTAGCTGCTGATCATCATCAAAAGTTTCCCAAAATGACTGCAGCAAATTATCGCACCCTCTTTTTTAAACTGTTGCTTGTTGCCGCAGTTCCGGCCCTCTTAATTTTCCAACAACCAGACACCGGTTTAGCAACAGTTGTTATCATTAGTATGCTTTCTATTATGTTAGCGGCTGGGATTCCTTTCCGCTATTTTGTCACTGTTGGTGGTGCCGCTTTTGGGATTGTTGGTGGTGCCGTTGGTCTATTCGTTGCCACACAGGGAGCGTTTTATGATGCAATTCCCCAAATTGGTTATCGAATTGAGCGGATTGTCAATTGGCTATTCCCGAATGGTTCAGTTGAAACTTCCGGCGATAATTATCAACTCACTCAAGGAATGATTGCGATGGGTTCTGGTGGGGTTGAAGGTCATGGCTTCCAAAGTAGTGCCGTATTCATTCCCGAAGGACAGAATGACTTTATTTTTTCAACAATTTCAGCTGATTTTGGCTTCTTTGTTGGGTTAGCCGTGATTATCTTGTCATTTCTTTTATTGCTCCGTATCTTTATTGTACTCGCAAAAAGCAAAAATAATTTCAATAGCTATATGGCCGCTGGATTTATCGGAATGATTGCCTTCCAACAAATGTTCAATATCGGGATGACGATGGGCTTAATGCCTGTTAAAGGTATGACATTACCATTTATCAGTTATGGTGGAACCTCGTTGCTCTCTTACTTCTTAGTTGTTGGTATTATTCTCGCAATGCATAATGAAAACAAACGTCTCGAACATAGTGGATTCGCTAAAATTGGTGATGTTTCATAATATCTAAAAAAGGACTGTTCACTCTGAATTATCAAGAGTACAGTCCTTTTTATTTCACCTTGGTTATCCCTTTGTATAAGTTTCATAGTTACTGATAATTTCATCACAAAAAGTTGCAATATCTTTCCCTGTTACTTCAAGCACCGGTGTATTTCTACTAGCCCCGCCCTCAAATAATTCAACAATACCAATTAAAACTTCCATCATTTCTTTTTCAGAAATAATTCCAATTTTAAAAATGTATTTTTCAATTTCAGCATAAACAATTTGGTATTCGCGCGGGAGTTTTTTTATCCGTTTCACATGCGCTCGCCAAGCTTTTTTTCCAGCAATTATTGTTTTAATATTCATTTATTTTCCCTCTAACTTCGCTAATTTTTGGAGTACTGCCTTATTTAATTGTTGCCGCCATTTATCGCGATAGGTCTTCGCACGATCTTCATCAAGTAACGCTAAACAAAAGGTTTGGATATCCCCACCAACTAATACTGAAACCTCAAGATTATCAGCTGCACTTATTTCAAGTAAATCAACAAGTTCTTCCATTAGTGGGAGTGTTTTTCGACCAATGAGGTCATTACTATTGTTCCAAATCACTGTTTTCATCTCTTCCCAAGCGAGTTGATACGCTTTTGGAAGTTGCTGCACTCGAACTTCTAAAGCTTTAAATGTTTTTGTGATGTCACTTCCAGTAATTTTTTCGATTAACTTCATACTCGTTGCTCCTTTAATTCGTCTAATTTCGTAGAAATAAATTGCCACTTATTCCAAAATAAGGCTAACTCTGCACGCCCGGCATCATTTAAGGTGAAAAATTTACGTGGTGGTCCAATCTCAGATGATTTTTTTTGAATGTCAACTAATTGTTTTTTTTCGAGTCTGACTAAAATTGTATATACTGTCCCATCAACAACATCGCTAAATCCTAAGGCATTCAATTGGCGTGTAATTTCATAGCCATATGTTTCTTCTCGATTAATAATTTCTAATACGCAACCTTCTAAGACACCCTTTAACATTTCTGTGATATTTTCCATTTTTTCGCCTCCAGTAATAAGTAATACAAACTACCAGTATATAGTATCACTTAATACTGGTAGTGTCAAATAAAAAAGTACCATTCATGAAAGTGAGTGGTACTTCATTTTATTGTCCTATTGGATCAGACCGGTCATTTCCAGACTTTTTTGCCAAATTGCTTGTTGAGTTTTTTCATTTCGTGCATGTTTTGCTGGTAATTCATCTATTGTTAAATTGAAGAATCTTCCACTGACTTCACATAACTCTGGCGCTGTTGCTAAATAATAAATCGCCTCACCGGAAACTTCAGGCTCTTGCAAAAACC
The DNA here is from genome assembly GCA_051651525.1 of Culicoidibacterales bacterium. GTDB lineage: Bacteria > Bacillota_I > Bacilli_A > Culicoidibacterales > ZOR0006 > ZOR0006. The sequence continues at coordinate 8,910 of JBOFSL010000366.1, forward strand.
GCCAAGTTATATTGTGTAAAAACCACCGGTATAATTTACCATTATTTTCACCAATATTACTTTTCACCGCCCCAGGATGCATCGCATTAATCGTCACACCAGTCCCTTGTAATTCTCCCGCTAGTTGCCACACAGTTAATAACTGTGCTGTCTTGGAAGCGCCATAACTTCGCAAACCAGTATATCTGCGCTTTTGCCAATTTAAATCAGTTACCTTAAGTCCATTGAAACGATGTCCCTCAGAATTAATCTGAATAATTCTGGCCGGTTTCGACTCAAGTAAGCGCTCAAGTAAAATTTTTGTCAAGAGAAAAACTGCAAGATGATTCACACAAAAGACGCTCTCAATTCCCGCTTTGGTATATGTTCTTTTTGTTGAATAAATCCCAGCACTATTGATTAAAATATCAATTCGAGGACACTTCGCTAAAATTGTTTGTCCAGCTTGATTGACCTGCGTTAAATCAGTAAAATCAGCTAATACGTACTCAACGCTAACTCCATACTTTTGTTCAATTTCTTGCTTCACTGCCTCAGCTTTCTTTTGATTTCTTGCGACAAGGACCAAGTTTCCGCCACTCGCTGCTAGTGCGATGGCAGCTTGGTACCCGACACCAGAAGTGGCACCAGTAACGACACACATTTTCCCCTTAATTGATTCCGTACTCTTTTTTTGAATTGCCCGATCATTTTCCAAAAAAATAAGTTGCTCTGGAAATTTCAATTTCATTTTCATCACCTACCCAAAAAATTTCCGCATAAACCAACGATACACAATTCTAAAACCCGGGATTCCATCATAAATATCACCCCATAAATCGTAATAGTCTCGTTGGTGCGTAATCAAGCCCTCATTATTAAACGTCAATTTCGATAGCCCATATATCGCTTTTTCTGGAAAAAATCGAAAACTCATCGTCATCTCCCATTCCATCATCACGATTTGATTATTTTGAGACATATCATAAATATCCATTTTGAGGCTTTTACATCGTTTTGTTAAACGCGTACACATTGCCTCAAAGTCCGCTTTCCCTTCAATTTTCTGAATCGAATCATGAAAAACAATATGTTCATCATAATAAGGAAAAATATGTGACCATTCAGGTTTTCCTTCAGAATTATAGGTTTTTGACCACTCACGACGAATTTCTTCTAATGTTACTTTTGGCATTGTCATAAACCTACCCCACTTTCTTTTGTTTTGTGTGCTTACTATACGGAAGTAACTTGTATCTGTCAATAAAAATTTTTGCATACCACCTTCTCGTTCTAACAAAAAAACTTTATGTTCAATCGCACTACTTTGATTGAACATAAAGTTTCTTTTATTGCCTATTTATAGCGTTGGAGCCACAGTTCAAAGGCGCGATATGCTTGGACTTCCCACTGTTGAAAAACAAAATATTCTCGCCCTTGAACGATGACCATTTTCTCACAAAAAAGTTTGCGCTCATACTGACTTTTCAAATAATCTGTTCGTGTCATGAGGACTGGATAATCAATATTGAAATGTTGTTTCGTATAGTCTCGTTTTTGTAATAATCTTACTTGCGTCACACTAAATTTTTTCGCTCGAATCGAGGATTGTAACTGTTCAATAATTTTACTTGCTAAAATCTGTTTGCTCACCGTTTTACTTACGGATTTATGCTGAATTGTTTGTACAAGTAACTCAACTTGAATTTTTTGATCAACTTTTGTTAACTCCTGTGCACATTGCTGCCATACTTGCTCAAACTCAATTACAATTTTCGGTGGTAATTGTGGTAAAACGTAAATCAATTGGAGCTGATTATTCGGAAAGTTTTGGCGAAGTAGCAGATAATTATACAAATATTGTTTTCCAAATTCAATCACAGCTTCATCACGATACTGCTGAACCGCAATCACAACTGCTGTTGCGTCAACTTTCACTGCCATTGCTAAGTAATCATAGTGGAGTTTTTTCGGTTGCTGTACTGATGCCTGAACATTTTTTAATATTTTGATAGACTTGACGAGTTGTTTAAAGTGAACAATTTCTAATTGGCTCAGTTGCTGTTTTTTTGTTGATTGCCATTTTTCTTGAATCAATTGATACTGATAACTTTGTTGTAACCACTGTAGTAATGGTTGCTGAATTATGCGAATTTGCATCTGTTTCACCTCTCCGCTTTCGTTCGATTTTTTGAAATAAATGTTATTTCGCTTCCAAATCAGGATTAACACCCTTCAACTGGTTTTTACAAAAAAAGAGAAGTTGAGTATTCACGACTCAACTTCTACCTGTTATTTATTCAGCTTTTTCAAATAACATCACATTTTCAATATGATATGTTTGACCAAACATATCAACTGGATATGCTGCAGTTGTTTTATAGCCATTTGCGACTAAGAATTTTGCATCACGTGCTTGTGTTGCCACATCGCAAGCGATATAAATAATCTTTTTCGGAGCTAATTCGATTAAACTTGTTAATAACTTCTCATCGCACCCTTTACGTGGTGGATCAAGTACGACAACATCAGCTTGAATTTCAGCTTCATGCCATTTATGCATCATTGTGCTTGCATCTTCACAAACAAATGTTGCATTCGTAATTTCATTGCTTTCAGCATTTGCTTGCGCATCTTCGATTGCTTGCGGTACAATTTCAACACCGTAAACATGTTTTGCTTGTTTTGCTAAGAATAAGGCAATCGTTCCAATTCCACAGAAAACATCTAAGACTGTTTCTTCACCCGTTAAGCCAGCTAAATCAGCTGCTTGTTGGTATAAAACTTCCATTTGTACTGGATTGACTTGGAAGAATGATTGTGCTGAAATACTGAATTTTACATCACCAATATAATCTTCAATATATGGACGCCCTGCCACTAATTTTGTTAATTCACCCATGATTACATTTGTATTCGCTGGATTGACATTTTGCATGACGCTCACAAGATTCGGGAATTCGCGTTGTAACTGCTCAGCTAACTGGCTGATGTGACGCATTTTCTTTTCACGCGTAACTAACACTAACATTAATTCATTTGTTTTGTATCCATGACGAACTAATAAGTGACGGACATTTCCTTTTTGTGTTGTTTCATCATAAACTGATGAATCGTACTCATTCAACAATTCAACTGTACGTGTTAATAAAGCATTATTCGCTTTATTTTGAATTAAGCAATCTGTCATTGGTACGATTTCGTGGGTATGACGACGGTAGAATCCAGCAATGATTTCACCTTCAGCATTTCGTCCTAGTGGGACTTGTGCTTTATTTCTGTAGTACCAAGGCTCAGTCATCGTTTGAACTGGGTGCACGGTAATATCATCAAATCCACCAATACGTTCTAATGCTTGCTGCACACGTGTTTGCTTCATTGTTTTTTGAGCTTCAAGTGATAAGTGTTGAACTTGGCATCCACCACATGTTTGGTAAATTGGACACGGTGGTTCCACGCGTTCTGGACTTTGTGTAATTAACGTAATTAAACGTCCAAACGCCATTCGTCCTTTCACTTTGATAATCTTGATTTGTGCTTGTTCACCGATTAAGACACCATGAACAAAGATTGGGTAATTATTGATTTTACAAATCCCAACACCTTCGTGTGAAATATCACTACATGTTACATCATAATATTCATTTTTTTCTACCGGTGGTGTTAATTTTTCTTTACTCATAGTTTAGCGTTCTCCTAGCTTATTCATTGTTCGACCAGTTGATGGTTTGTGAATTTACATGATTCACACTTCCAAAAATCGGAAAAAGATTGTCGCCCTCTTCAGTATTCGGGTCTTTGTATACTTGGTCTTCTGGTGTTACTAATCCTGTCTGATTGATGACAATTTGGGCTTCATACGTTATGAAAGTACTGCCAAGCGGCTGCTCTTCACTCGGATTATCACCAATGGCACTGACAAACGTTTGCATGGCTTGCCAAGCCAAGTCTTTCGCCGTTTGCGCATCGGTTTCTGCACTGATTTCAATGTCAAAATAGAAGACTGGTCCTCGTTGATCTACTTTGACATTTCCTAATGTTAAAAGTTGTGTGTTGGCATTTGCCAACACCGTTTCTTCAAGTAACGGACGTGTTTCAATCCGTTGAACATATGTTTCTGCATCGTCAGGAATCCAAAATTGTAGGACTGTTACTCCAATTCCAATTGCGACTGCAAAGCAAATTACCATATAAATTCGGAAGCCCCATACTTTCCAGGGTTCCCGAGCAATTTTTACCTTTTTTTTCTTTTTACGTGTATTTTGAGTTTGACGCGTCTGTTGACGTGTCGGTGTCGATTGTTCAGCCATCTCTTTCACCTCAAGTGTTGTTTTTTGACTTTATCATTATACCAAAAAATCACGAAAAAACCTATTAAGAAGAAAAAAACGGACATGATGTCCGTTTTTTTTAGCGTTTATTGATTTCTTCCATCAAAATTTGATTGACAACTTGTGGATTCGCTTGTCCTTTTGTTTGTTTCATAATTTGACCAACTAAGAAACCAATTGCACGATCTTTTCCATTTTTGAAATCCTCAATTGATTGTGGATTTGCATCTAATGTTTTCGTAACCACGTCAGTGATTAAACCAGTATCTGAAATTTGTTTTAAACCTAATTTCTCAACTGCTTGATCAGCACTTCCGCCTTTTTCAATTAAGTGTGTGAAGACTTTTTTGGCCATTTTCGATGAAATTGTCCCATCTTCAATTAGGCAAATCATTTCTGCTAACGTTTGTGGCGTTAATGGTGTTTGTGCGGCTTGTAATTGATTTTTATTCAAATAAGCTTGAACTTCACCCATTAACCAGTTGGCAGCTTGTTTCGCATTTGCACCAGCATCAACTGTCGCATCGAAGAAATCTGATGTTTCTTTTGATAATGTTAAAACGTGAGCGTCATATGCTGTTAGCTCTAATGCATTTTCATAACGTAAACGGCGTTGTTGTGGTAATTCAGGCAACGATGCTTTCGCTTGTTCAATCCATTCGTGGTCAATGTACAATGTTGAAAGATCAGCTTCAGGATAGTAACGATAGTCGCTCGCCCCTTCTTTGATACGCATTAATACAGTTTGACGTGCCGCTTCATCAAAACGGCGCGTTTCTTGAAGTAAAACTTCTCCAGCTAATAACGCTTTTGCTTGACGCTTAATTTCAAATTCAATTCCTTTTTGAATATTTGAAATTGAGTTTAAGTTTTTCAACTCTGACTTTGTTCCAAATGCTTCTTGGCCAATTGGACGAATTGAAACGTTGGCATCACAACGCATTGAACCTTCTTCCATTTTCACATCTGATACATCTGTATAGAGTAAAATTGCACGCAATTGCTCAATATATGCAGCTGCTTCTTCAGCATTGTGAATTTCTGGCTCTGAAACGATTTCAATTAACGGTGAACCTTGACGGTTTAAATCAACTAGTGAATATCCATCATAATGTGTTGATTTTCCAGCGTCTTCTTCTATATGGACACGTGTCACACCAATACGTTTTTTCACGCCATTAACTTCAATTTCAATATATCCATTGCGTCCAATTGGTGTCCGATCTTGCGTGATTTGGTAACCTTTTGGATTGTCAGGGTAGAAATAGTTTTTACGGTCAAAGCTCATTTCATGTGTAATTTCACAGTTTAAAGCGAGTGCTGCTCGTAATGCATGATTCACAATGCTTTTATTTAAAGTTGGTAAAACTCCAGGATATCCCCAGTCAATTACATGTGTCATTGAGTTTGGTGTTTCACCGTATGCATGTGGTGCTGGTGAATAAATTTTGGCCGCTGATTTAATTTCAGCATGGACTTCAATTCCAATAATCGTTTCAAAATTCATAGATGTCGCCTCCTACTATAATGTTGGTCGTTGTTTATGGTGGTCTGTTGCTTGTTCGAAGGCATGAGCTAATCGATAAAGTTCACCTTCGCCAAAGTGTTTTCCTGTTAATTGTAACCCAATCGGTAATCCTTCGGAACTAAATCCTGCTGGAATACTCATTGCTGGCAAACCAACTAAGTTCGCTGGAATTGTTAAAATATCATTCATGTACATATCAATTGTTTTTTCTTTATTTTCACCAAGTTTGAATGCTGGCGACGTTGTTGTTGGACCAATAATTGCATCAAACTCTTTGAAAATCGCATCGAAATCTTCTTTAATTACTGTACGTAATTTCAGTGCTTTCATATAGTAAGCGTCGAAATGTCCTGCACTTAAACAGTACGTTCCGATTAAAATACGTCGTTTCACTTCTTCACCAAAACCTTCAGCACGTGATTTACGGAAAATTGACTCAACATCTGTAGCCTCGGCTGAGCGATGTCCAAAACGCATCCCATCAAAGCGTGATAAATTTGAACTTGCTTCACTTGGTGCAATAATGTAGTATGCTGGCACAACATATTTCAAGTGTGGCATATGAACTTCTTCAACCGTTGCACCTAATGAACGATATACTTCAATTGCTGCTTCAACTGCTGCTTTCACTTCAGGGTCAACAATATCAGACATATATTCTGCTGGCACACCTAAACGCATACCGTCAATTGATTTTCCTAAACTTTCTAAATAGTTCGGTACTTCTAAAGGCGATGACGTATTATCCATTGGATCTAATCCTGAAATTGCTTCAAGAACAACTGCATTATCTTCAACTGTTTTTGAGAACACACCAATTTGATCTAAACTTGAAGCAAATGCCACAAGTCCATAACGTGAAACACGTCCATAAGTTGGTTTCATCCCAACAATTCCTGTTAACGCTGCTGGTTGACGTACTGATCCGCCAGTGTCACTTCCAAGCGCAACTGGCACTAGTCCGGCTGCTACAGCTGCTGCTGATCCACCACTTGATCCTCCTGGCACATAGTCAATATTCCACGGATTACGAACTGCTCCAAAGTAAGATGTTTCATTTGAAGAACCCATTGCGAATTCATCCATATTTAATTTCCCTACTGGTACAGCTCCTGCTGCTAATAACTTTTCAATCACTGTCGCATTATATACTGGATTGAAGTTTTCTAGCATTTTCGACCCACACGTTGTGCGTAAATCTTTGGTAATAATATTGTCTTTAATTCCGATTGGAATTCCGTGTAATAGATGTTGTACTGGTTTTTCATCCAGTGCTTTTGCTTGCGCCATTGCAACCTCTTCATTTAAAGTCACAAAAGTATTTAATACTTGATCGTGCTCGGCGATTTTTTGGTAACTTTCAGCTACTACTTGTGATGGCGTCACTTCTTGGTTTTTCATTGATTTATGTAATTCACGAATCGAATTGTTTAACATCATCTTTCCTCCTTAATTGCAATAAGCGATTACGCTTTTAAAACAGTCGGTACTTTAATTTGTTGTTCTTGTACTTCAGGTACGTTTGCTAATAATGGTTCAACTTCTGCCGCTGGTTTTGGTTCATCCGTACGGAAAACGTTTTGCAGTGGATTTGGATGAATCATTGGTTGAACATGATCAAAATCAAGTTCTTGAATTGTATCAACTAAATGTAAAATTTCATTGATTTTCTTCGTAACTTGTTCAATATTTGCTTCACTAAGTTCAATCTTAGCAAGGTCACCAATTTTAATAATATCTTTTGCTTCTAACATGTGAAATCACTCCTTAACCATTTATAATATTGACTTGCGCACGTTCATCATACTCTTTCGAGATAACTGCGCGAGTTGTTTGACCGTCTTTGACGACAATTTCTAAATTTGTATTGAATGTATAACGATCATTCAATGCCACTTCTAAAAACTGAGTTAACCCGACAATTTCCATATGCGAGCGTGAACTGACATTGATTTCAATGTACAGCTGCTCAAGTTTGCTATCCCACATTGTGGCATAACCAACTGTTCCTACATTTCCTGGGAAATAATTCGCAACATGAGTTTGGAAACCTGTGAAGGTATTCGCAATCTCTGGGATTGTTGTTACTGCCTCTTCAGATGGTAACAATAGATTTTTTTGGCTTACCGTATCCCAATTTTTGGTCACTGTTTCACCAGCCTCTACAATTGTTGAGGCAATATAATTTCCAGCCACACTTGAATTCGCCGCAGCTTGTTTATAAACACCAAATAAAATCGGCACATTTGTTAAGCCTTTTTCTTGGCGTAAATATTGGGTAATCACATCGGCAGCTTTCGTCGCTTGATCAATTAACGTTTGATCTTCGTAGCAGTGATACCGATCATACCCTTCCGGACTTGCATAATATTGGCAACCCGTCATTGATAAGCCAATCGAAATCCCACCTAATGTTGATGTTCCCGTAGTATCAACTGTGACATATGTTTGTTCTAAAATATGAGCCAAGTATTCTGGAACTATTTCCACTCCATCAGCTGTTGTCACTTTTACTTCATTAGATGGGTTAAGTCCATTATCAATAAAATTCGCGTTGTTTTCAACTGCTTTTGCTAATTCTACTGGCGTTAATTGTTGTGCTA
>JBOFSL010000367.1:0-3079 GCA_051651525.1 Culicoidibacterales bacterium
TCATACCACTTTGGTTGCTCTGCTGTATCATACATTAAATACATATTTTGATATATCGGGTCACCTGCTAATGCCTTTTTTGCCCATTCATGCTCTTTCGCTGTATGATTCACAACAAAGTCAATACACACTGCGATACCGGCTTTCTTCAAGGCGTTAATGACTGCTTTAAATTCAGTCATTGTCCCTAATTCCACATTAATTTCACGGTAATTTTCAACAGCATACCCACCATCACTATTCCCAGGTCGTGGTTTTAGCAACGGCATTAAGTGCACATACGTTACCCCTAAATCTTGTAAATATGGAATTTTTGCTTGCAATTCTTTCAGGTTATTAGCAAATAAATCGACATAAAATACCGTTCCGACCATTTTTTCAGACATATACCAATCATGTGGTTTTTGGTCTAAGTCTGAAAAATTTTTTTGCCGAATGCTTCGTGCAGCTGTCAATTTTGCCATTAAGTCAGCAAAATCGGCTTCTTTCGCACCAAATGGTCCGTAAAACTGTTGGTATAAGTTCTGAATTGCGTGTAATTTCCCCATAAAATTTCTCCCTTATTTAAAAAAGAGTAGGTCTGTGACCTACTCAATTATTATTGTTTAAGCGGCTTGTTCGCTATTATTTGTGATATTTTGTATTTAACAATACAACAGTTAAGTCGTTTGTATCTTGAACAACTAAGTGTGCTCCAGCTTGTTCCATTTGTTCTGGTGTTCCAACTCCAACAGCAAACATTCCTGCATCTAAGACACCACGAATTCCTGCAACGGCATCTTCAACCCCAATACTCATTTTCGGATCAGCACCAACTGCTTCAGCTCCACGAATGAAGATGTCTGGTGCTGGTTTTCCATTTGGTACTTCATCTGGATCAACAACATAATCAAATAATGCTGTAATTCCTAAAGCTTCTAAAATCATTGGTGCATTTTTTGAAGCTGATGCTAAGGCAATTTTCGTTCCTTGAGCACGTAATTCATTTAATAATGTTTCAATTCCAGGAAAGATATCACTTGGTGACATATCAGCTAACAATGCAACATATTCAACATTTTTTTGATTAGCTAACACTACTTTTTCTTCAGTCGTATACTTATCAGCGATACCACCTTTGACTAAGATTTTTTCTAAACTTTCCATGCGGCTGATGCCTTTTAACTCTTCATTGAAGGCTTCATCAAAAGCAATTCCTAATTGATTTGCTAAATTGCGCCATGCTAAGAAATGATAATGTGCTGTATCTGTAATAACTCCGTCTAAATCAAAAACAACTGATTGATAAGTGTTCATTTTTATTCACATGTTTATTCCTTTGAATAAACACTCCTTTTCTTTTTTTATTTTGTATAAAGGAATCCAATTTATTTTACACCTGATGATTGATCATTCGTATTAATAAAGTATTTATTCAAGAATAGGTAAGCAATGAAGATTGGAATAATTGATACCAATGCACCTGCCATGATAACATTCCAAGCTGTCACGTTTTGGAAACTCTTCGCCAAGGCATTTAACCCTTGTGTGAGCATGTATTTATCTTGGCTTGAAATGTAAAGTAATGGTTTCATAAACTCATTCCAAACACCGATAAAGATAAAGATTGCTTGTGTTGCCAAGGCTGGTTTTGCTGATGGTAATACGATGTAGAAGAACGTTTGAATCTTATTGAGCCCATCAACTGAAGCTGCTTCTTCAATATCTTTCGGGAAATTGATGAAGAATTGGCGCATTAAGAAAATATACGAAATACTAATCGCAGATGTTAAAATCAAGGCGGCATGTGTATTAATCAGCCCTAATTTCGACACAATGATATAGGTTGGAATCATTGTTACCTGACTCGGAACCATGATCAAGGCCATTAACATCGCAAATATTCCTTCACGGCCTCGGAAGTTCATTCGCGCAAGTGCATATCCTGCCATTGTATTGAAAACTAAGTTGACAAACATGACAATAATCGCAACAAATGTTGAGTTCAACACCCAAAGTGGTAATTTAGATTGGAATATTGTTCGATAGGCATCGAAAGTGATTGCGTCAGGAATAATTGTGTTCCCAGCAGCAATTTCTGCTTGCGACTTTAATGATGTGACAACTGTCCATACAAAAGGTAGCAAGGTAATCAAACAGTAGGCAATTAAAATGGTATAGATAATAACTTTTGCATAGTCAATTTTTTGTTTCTTTTTCATTTTCTTTTCTCCTAACCGTTTACTTCATCAGATTTCATGATTTTTCGCACTGCAAATGAAACTGTGAAAATAATCAATGCTAAGATGAAGGCTAATGCTGACGCACGACCCATATCGTTACTGTTGAATGCAAGTTGATAAATGTACAGCGTAAACGTCAAAGTCGAGTTCATTGGTCCACCATCTCCACCAGACATAATGTATGCTTGGTCGAAAATTTGGAAACAACCGATTACACCCATCGTAATAACATAGAATGTAATTGGCGCTAACTGTGGTACAGTTACTGAGATAAATTTTCGAATCGTTCCTGCACCGTCAATTGATGCCGCTTCATATAATGACTGCGGTACATCTTGTAGTGCTGATAAAAAGACAATTAAGAACGTTGGAATTGTTGAGAAAATATTCATCGTCATGATGACACCCAAAGCTAAATTTGGATCGGTTAAGAAATTTAATTGCATCCCTGTGATTTCAAAAATCATTTGTGTAACAAGTCCAGTATTATTGTTGAATAGCCACATAAAGATTAAAGTCATCGCCGCTGAAGATGTTAAAGTAGGAATAAATAAAATTGCTAAAATACTGCTTTTGAATTTAATCTTACTGTTAATCATAACCGCTAAAACCATAGCTCCAATTGTTTGAATTGGCACTACAATTGCGACATATTTAGCAGTATTTGAGAAAGCTGCCCAAAATTTTGGATCTTCAAATATTTTAGCAAAATTGCCTAATCCGATAAAATTCCATGTATCTGATAACAAATCTACTTTAAAGAACATCATGATAAATGCTGCGATAATTGGAATTATTGTAAAAACTGTAATAATTACTAAGGCTGGTGACATGAACGAATAGCCGTGTACATTTTG
>JBOFSL010000368.1:0-1734 GCA_051651525.1 Culicoidibacterales bacterium
AGAAGATATTGTTTGTGAAAGTGCATAAATTCAATAGCTAATTTTAAATGATTTAAACGCTCTTCGTGTGTTAAATCTGGAAGAGCTATTCTCATTTGAGATCCAATAGATAGATTTTCATTTGTTTCTAGAATCTTATTGTCTTTCTTGATTCTTAGTAAAGCTTCTTTTTTTCTTTGCCGTATTTCTTTTTCGAGTTGTAATAATTCATTTAATTCTTCTTGACCAGTTTTTTTCTTCGCCATATTTATGCCTCCTAAAGTAATATTATGATTATGTTGATTATAGAACATGAAGGTGCTAAAATCAAGAATAAAGAGGTGGCAAAGCCACCGATGAGATGCGAAAGTAGGATTGGAAATCCACCTTCGCCCTCTATGGAATAGCGCACATATAGACTTGCTGTGGCAAGTCTTGGGAATATGTTCGTTCTGCGAAGCAAGGAGGCTTGAAAAAAATGGCTATTTTTCATTTACAAATCAAGATTGTAAAACGCTCACAAGGCAAATCAGCGGTGGCTGCTGCTGCCTATCGTTCAGGAGAAAAACTGACTGATGAACAAAGCGAAAAAACACATGACTACACACGAAAAAAAGGTATTGTGCATTCAGAGATTCTGCTTTGTAAAAATGCACCGAAAGAATTTAAAATTAGAGAGAATCTCTGGAACTCGGTGCAATCAATTGAAAAAAGTAAAGATGCACAGCTCGCACGAGAAGTTGAAATGGCATTGCCCCGAGAGTTGGATCTATCACAGCAAATAACACTAATTAAAAGATATATTCGTAAAAATTTTACATCCAAAGGAATGATTGCCGATTTTGCTATTCATGATAAAGGTGATGGAAATCCGCATGTGCATATTATGTTAACGACACGACCAATTTTAGCAAATGGAAAATGGGGAGTAAAAGAGCGAAAAGGCTTTGCTCTTGATGAAAAAGGGGAACGGATTCCAATTATTGATCCGAAAACTGGTGAACAAAAATTAGGGGCGAAGAATGCGAAGCAGTGGAAGAGAGAAACGATACAACTTAATGATTGGAATCAGCAAGCGAATGCGGAAGTATGGCGTAAAAATTGGGCGGATGAGTGTAATCAACTATTAGATAAATCAAATCATATCGATCATCGTTCATTTGAACGACAAGGGATTGAATTGATTCCAACAATCCATGAGGGTTATATGGCTCGAAAGATTGAAAAGAATGGTGGAATATCTGAACGCTGCAAAATGAATCGTAGTATAAACCTTGAAAATATTCCGCTAAAAGAGTTGAATAAACGAATTGAAAAAGTCAAAAAGAAGTATACACTCAAAAAGAAAAATAAAATCGTGCTTAGAGTGAAAATGAAATCACTTGAAGTTGATCTTGCGATAGCCAATGCAGCCAAAAGAGAGGTGGAAGAAGATTTTGAGTTTGACTTATTTGCATTTTGCGATGTAACGGAAGACGAATTAAATAATCAGCCAAGTAAAGGATATTCAAGATGATATATAATGAATTGATTAACTAGACATCATTGACAACTGTTAATTTTATTGATAAAATCAATAAAATTAACAGTTCAATAGGAGGAATATTCTTATGAAAAAGCAACTGAAAAAAATAATGACGATTAGCCTATTATCTGTAACACTTACGTTAACAGCGACACCACTTACATCTTTTGCGAGTGAAACGAGTAATATCCAAACTCGTGCGATTGATCATGGAGGTGCTGGAGTTACGT
>JBOFSL010000369.1:0-1233 GCA_051651525.1 Culicoidibacterales bacterium
GACCACGAATCCCCATTTTATAAAAATCTTCTACGACATTATGGAAGTTGTGTTCTTCTATATTTTGTAATTTGGCAAACTGAAACTTGGACATAACTAAAAAACTCCTTTTTTCTTGTTTATTCAATTAGATCACAAATTGAAATCTTTGACAAGATCGAGAAAAGTCTGAAATCAAAAAAAGATGGCTCCTAAACTTAGGCACCATCTTTCATTCTGTTTATGATTATAAGTCATCCAAATCCAGTAATTCTAGTTCTGCTCCATCATCAAAATTAAAGCAGTCTTTTGCAATCGTTGTTTCATAGTGGTGTTCCGTTGGATAAATCATCGAACTCACTGTATCATAGTACAGTGGTGTTGACTTCATCACTTCAACGAGTCGGTAACGGTCTAATTCAAGTTGATATGTTTCCCAAACCCAATTCACATAGTCAGTAAGCTCGAACTTCGAAAATTGCTGCATTGTCGTTACCGCAAAATCAGCTAATGAAATTGGTTCTGCTTGTCGTTTGAACAAAATCGTATTTTTAAATCGGCGTGATTGGATTTCATCATGTTGGCTCAACAAACTCGCATACGTCCAATCGTTAAAGTCAAACTGCTCAAAAGGAAAATCATAGCCTTTTTGGCGTAAGTAATGAATAGTGACATACTCATCGTCAAGTTGAGCCACTACTTCATCAAGATACGCACACAGTTGAGCTTTTGACAAGCCTTGCTGTTCATACACCCAGATTGGTTTGAAATAGTTCACATCCTGTTCGATTACTGTCATGTCTTTCCGAGCATCAGTAATCATTTTTGCAAATATTTGAATATTCCAAAGCCGCGAGTGCTCTGCTCGAACGGTGAAGCTTGATTGGCCTAACAATACATTTGTGAACAAGGCCGTTGCTGTTGGATACTGACTCGAAAATAAATAATTCACATTTTGTCGGTACCCTAAACTGCGCAAGTTTTGATTATTTATTTTTTTCATATCAGCCGTTGGCAAAATTTCACGGAACAGCCGTTTAAAATCATCAAGAAAATAAAACTCTTCCGCGAGCTGCGCTTGCAGTGTCGTAAATTCTTCTGCCGTCAATGGGAGTTCATCCACACGATAGACCCCATTGGCTAAATAATCATCTAGCACCTTCGAAAAATATCCTGAAATTGTTAAAGCTAAATGGCCATAGCGATCTTCAAACGCTTGGGCTAAATCTTCACGTGTAATCGGTGCGAGTTCAT
>JBOFSL010000370.1:0-1247 GCA_051651525.1 Culicoidibacterales bacterium
CTTATGAAAATAATTCAATTTTGTACGAATAAAATACAGTTCTATCAATCTGTGTATCAGGTTCAGGTGAATCATAAGTCAATTCTTTTGAATTGGGCTTCACGTTCTGCACTCGATTGAAATTTGTAAAACATTGGTAAAAATTTTATTATCCTAATTTATTTACATCAGCGATAACCTTTGCGTGAGTACATTGGCTCACTTTGTTACCGGTTTAATACTTATGAAAATAATTCAATTTTGTACGAATAAAATACAGTTCTATCAATCTGCGTATCAGGTTCAGGTGAATCATAAGTCAATTCTTTTGAATTGGGCTTCACATTCTGCACTCGATTGAAATTTGTAAAACATTGGTAAAAATTTTATCATCCTAACTTATTTACATCAGCGATAACCTTCGCGTGAGTACATTGGCTCACTTCGTTACCGGTTTAATACGTATGAATTTAGTTTTTGCTAGCATTCATGTTATATTCTGTTTTTTTCCACACTTTGCACATCGGATATTAGCTCCTTAAAGCTACTGTATACATATCCAAATAACGCTTTTTTTAACGCGTATTATCAACTAGCGTATCAGGTTCAGGTGAATCATAAGTCAATTCTTTTGAATTGATCTTCACGTTCTGCACTTGGTTGTTTTCTTGTAAAAAAATTACGTTGCTTTCGTCTCGCGACGATAGTTGATTTGCAACAACTACCACCTCTTTCATTTTGCGCTTGCAAATCAAGTGACTTGTAGTTCGCATCTGATTTACACTCTAAATATAACGCTTTCACGAATGATAAACAAGTCTTTTTTTATGAAATTTATATTAAATTGCATCAACTCGGAAATTTTCATTCCCTGTTTTTTATCAGATCACCTTGCATTTAGTGCTGCCATTTCTTATCGTTTACTAATTTTTGAGTAAATATTCGATTTTTATTATAATAAACACTTGCTGTTTATGTTATTTTTGTTATAGTGATGTTAGTTTGAAACACCGTGCGCGGTCATTTTTTAAAAAGGAGGATTTCAGAATGATTATGTTAGCGAGTGATGCAATTAGTTCTTTATTACTTATTGTTTGTTTTTTTTCAGTTTGGTTGATGTCAACATTTCCACGTGCACTTGCTTTAACTTGTGGTGTGACTGTTCTCCTCTTTTTATCTCCATTGAAGGTCATTAGCATCTTTTCGGTCATCATTGCTGCCGTCATCATTATTATTTTAACTATTGTTACTGAATTTACTGTCAATCA
>JBOFSL010000371.1:0-1988 GCA_051651525.1 Culicoidibacterales bacterium
GATAATCATTCCCGAAAATAATAAAGTAAATTGATCGGGTGGTGAAATAAACGTAAATTGAATCAGCTGTTCAAAAAATTTAATAATTTTCTTTTCGCTCACGTGGAACGGTAAAGCTGTAAAATCCATCGGCAACTCCCCTAAAAGTTGCACATTTAAAAACGTTGTCAAATGGTTAATAAGCGTAGCACATGACTTAAAGGGAAATGCTGTTAATGGTTGTGAATAATACGGTTCCTGTATCGTAACCGCTTGTTCATGGAAGTGAATTGTTTTCTTGTTCATACTGTCGCCCCTTTTTTGCCGCTTACCCCTTTATTTTAAATCAAAACCTAACAAAATGCAAAAAAATCGCTTAATTTACAAGAATTTCACAAAAAAAACCAATAAATGTACCCAAAAGCATAAATTTATTGGTTTTTAACTAGTTATTTTACCATTTTTTCTGGTTTATATATAAAAAAGCAAGCACAGTTGTGCTTGCTTCCGTGATCAGGCGCAAAAGCGAATCATAAATAATTCAAAGCCGAGATTTTTTTCAATTTCACCTTGCTTAATTTGAACATCAAGTTCAATGAGTCCGGTTAAAGTTTGCATGACAAGTGCTGGGGCATGCTGTCGTGATTTCTCAAGCGCAATTTTAGCACGATATGGATGAATCGCTAAGCGTGTCGCAATCGCTTGTTGGCTTAACCCACTCCCGTGGAGTGCCCAAGCTTGCAGCATTAATTTTAATTGGGTTGAAACAAGCGCCATGACACCAAAGACATCTTCCCCCTCTTGGAGGTACTTCGCTAATTGTTGTTGGGCAACAGTCAATTTTTTGAGTAATAGCGCATCAATAAATTGGAAGACATCACTCTGTAAATTATCCGGTGTAAGGACTTCAACATCAGCTAGCGTATACCGCGCTCCCTTGCCGAATAACTGATATTTATTTAATTCATGGACGAGCATTTCTAATTGGAAATCACACCGCATGAGCACTGCTTGTTTGGCTGTTGCTTCAAAGTCGAGTTGACGTATGTGCAGTTCTTGTTCTAACCACTGGTGAATCTGCTTATTGTTATACGGATGCGCTAAATGAATATTCGCTTGTTGCTTCAATAATTTAACAACTTTTTTCCGCTCATCAAATTTTTCGGCTGGCACGATTAAAATAATTTGCGCCTGTGGGTTTTGATATTGTAAATAACGTTCGAATTCGGCAATTTTGTGTTCCCCATCAAAGGTTTGCTTCATCCGCTTCGCCGTCAGAAAATAGGCATCAGTTGCAATAATAATCTTTTGACTAGCAAATAGTGATGTTGTATTAGCATCTTGGATGACATCCTGAATGCGAGTATCAAGTAATGAATAATGCGTGACACCAAAATCATCACGATCCATTCCTGATTTTTCACACAGTTGTTGAATTGTTGTTTCAATTAAATAGCGATCTTCGCCTAAAATCACATGAACACTCATGCTCCACCTCATCGTTCTTGATTTTACTTGCTGTTGGTGCAATTGCTCCGATTTCAAGTATGTCTGTGTTCATTATATCATTTCTTTCGGTTTTATTGTACTGCTATGGAAGCAAGTCAGCGATTTGTTCGTGAACTTTGCGCTATTATCGCAGATTTTGGCATTGTTCTCGTTGAAAACAGCGCCACGTTTGCGTTTTGTACTGATAGCGAATCATACCAACCTCACTTGTCGTAAACGTTTCAATCCCAAGTGCTTGTAATTGAGCTATGACATCGGGGTGTGGATGATTAAAACGGTTATTGAGACCTGCGGAAATCAGGCCATACGTTGGCTGAAAGGCATGGAGAAAGAGCGCTGATGATGAGGTTTTACTCCCATGATGGGCGACTTTCAAGACATCAACAGCAAGATTTGGATAGGCTGCAACCAGTTGCTGTTCCACACTCCGTTCGATATCGCCAGTAAATAACCAATTCAAGCCGCCAATTTGACTCAACAGGACAAGGGAATGGTTATTG
>JBOFSL010000372.1:0-2906 GCA_051651525.1 Culicoidibacterales bacterium
TATCAGACTACATTCAATATTTTAACACAAAACGTATTCAAAGCAAATTAGGAACAAGTCCTGTGAAATTTGCTTTACGTAACGCTCATTAATTTTCTTTTTTTTCAAACTCTACTTGACAGGGAGTAGCTCAAAGCGAGCGTAAGTTCTTTATTTTGTTTGTCGATGATATTGTCAACGAGGAATGTTGTCCAAATTAATGCATTCGTGATTCCAATAATTTGGATGAAATATTTTGTTTTTGATTTATTTGGCAAAATAGTCATAGCGTACTAAATTCTGTGTATTTGGTGTCACTGCTAACGTAAGTGTTCCAGCTAACAAGCTAATCGTCATTATTCGTTTCAGTTGTTTTTTCATAAGAATATCCCCCCTATTTCATTATTAATTTTACTGACTATCACTACCTCTATATCATCTTGAATATCCATTACTTGATTGACTACTCAAGTCGACTTCCGTTACATCACAAAATGTTATGAAATCGACTTCCACCTTGCTTGCTTATTTTGTTAGCACGCTATCAAGCACTCAGCTCATAACGTGCTCAGACGCGTATTTTTTATTTCCTCCGACTAGTCCTCTGAGGATATAGAATTCGTCGGGGGTTGGTTTGCGTCCATGGATTGTTGTAAATTTGCGATGTGCTTGGATGTGGACGTCGATATCACCGACAAGTTCATGTAAACTTTCAAATAACCCGAGGTGATGTTGAAATTGTTCACGATTGAACGGTTCACGGTGGGAGAGGATTGCCTGTTCGACATCTAACTTTTTGATGGTTTCAATCATTGGCCAGAGGGTTTCGCGGTTATACACGCTTCGACTACTGTAGAGGCTATCACCAAGATAGAGGACTTTGTCTTCTTTTACGTAAATGAGGGTACTATCATTAGTATGACTTCCACCTACATGAATCGCTTGCGCGTGAACTGCTCCAAGTGCAAAAGTTAATTGATCGTTGAAGACGATATCCGCTGCTTTAACGATTAAGTGTTCTCGCCCACTCACATGGTCATGAATCATTCGCTCACTCCAGGCCGAAATATCGCCTTGTGTCTTCAGCTGTTCCAAATTTTGATTATCCAACCGCCATGTATGCATGAAATCAAGCTGTTTCGCGGTTAAACTTTGGGCATATAAAATACTTTCGTAATATGTACCAGCAAAACAGTGATCCCAGTGGGCATGTGTTAAGACGATTTGAGTTGGCAAGTTGAGCTTAGCCGCTTCTAATGTTGCAATTACTCGCTCATAATGCTTCACACTACTCCCCGCATCGATGAGCAACGTTTGTTCGTCTCCAAGAACTACCCCAATGTTTGGTTCATTTCTTTCTTTGTCTTCTCGAATATATCCGCAGTGTTTTCCTAAGTAAATAAATTCTTTTTCCATTTGCCTGCTCCGTTCAGTTTTTTTAATGGCTTCATTTTAGCAGAAACCACACGTTTTAGCTATCCTTTGGCACAAAAAAAGTGTATGATAGTGGACAGAGATTGCAAAAATTGAAAGTAGGGTTTCAGATGGAACAAACACAAACATTTACAGAATTAGGCTTTTCGCCAGAACTTATTGCGGCACTCGCAAAACAAGAAATTACTACCCCAACTTGGGTCCAAGCCGAAAGTGCAAATGCCATTTTAGCTGGTAAAGATGTTATCGCTCAAGCACATACTGGAAGCGGAAAAACATTAGCTTTCGTTTTACCTTTATTTATGCGACTTGATGCAACTGCACGCACACAACAAGCGTTAATTTTAGCGCCAACTCATGAGTTAGTGATGCAAATTCACCAACAAATTCAAACATTAGCAGAAAATAGTGGTATCGATTTACGCAGTGTCCCACTTATTGGTGATGCAAATGTCAATAAACAAATTGATCGCTTAAAAACGCAGAAACCACAAATCATTGTTGGTACACCTGGACGTGTTCATGATTTATTGAAAAAGAAAAAAGTAACAGCACATACATTACAAACATTGATTTTAGACGAAGCTGATAATTTATTAGAAAATACGAATGCTTCAACAATTGGTGCGATTATCAAAGCAACGATGCGTAGTCGCCAAGTCCTCGTTTTCTCGGCGACGATTGGTGAAAAAACAATGGAAATTGCGAAAAACTTGATGCAAGAACCGACTGTTTTCCAACAAGGAAATATTCGTTCAGCAGTAAATCCGAATATTGAGCATTTCTACGTAACTTGTGATCGTCGTGATAAATTCTCGATGCTACGTAAATTACTTGCTGCGACACAACCACAAAAAGCGTTAATTTTCATTAACACTGGTGATTCTGTTGACGATATTGCGGAAAAATTAAACTTCCACAATTTCAAAACTGCAAGTATTTATGGAACATTAGAAAAAGAAGACCGGAAAGCTGCACTTGATGCTTTCCGCGAAGGAACGATTCAAATCTTAATTTCTTCAGACATTTCGGCTCGTGGTCTTGATATTTCAGGAATTACGCACGTCTTCAACCTTGATATGCCGTTATTAGCCAATGAATACTTACACCGCGCTGGACGTAGTGCTCGTGGACATGCTCATGGAACGTGTATTTCAATTGTTGCTGAAAATGAAGCAACATTCTTGAAAAAATATGATCGTGCCTTCGATATTAAGCTTAAACAAAAAGAAGTTCGTGAAGGACAACTTGTTGACTTAGATATTGAACGTTTGAAAAAAGAGGCAAAAATTTCCGCTGAACGTCTTGCTGAACGTCAAGCCAAAAAAGCTGCTGAATTAGCTGAACGTGCAAATAAACCAATTCGTATTTACGATGATGGTGATCGTCCAGTGCGTTTAACTGAACGTCCTACACGCACTGAGCGTGACAATGACAACCGTGGTGAAGCTCGCGGTGGATTCCGTGGCAATGACAACCGTGGCAACGACAAC